>CAZETN010000051.1:0-8262 GCA_964514475.1 uncultured Bacteroides sp. | reverse complement strand
CTGGCCCTTTTCGCCGTGGATGATTGCCGTGCCGGTGTCCTGGCAGAAGGGAAGCTCGCCCTTGGCGGCCACCTCGGCGTTACGCAGCATGGTCAGAGCTACGAACTTGTCGTTCTCGCTGGCCTCGGGGTCGTGCAGAATTTTCGCTACCATCTCGTTGTGCTCGCGGCGCAGCATGAACGCGTTGTCGTGTGTGCACTGACGTGCGAGTACGGTCAGAGCCTCGGGGTCAACGACCAGAAACTCGTGGCCGCCCCAGTTCTCGACTTTTACGTAGTCCGAGGTGAGGTGATAATATTCGGTGGTGTCTGGGCCGAGCGGAAACATCGGCTGGTAATGGAATGGTTTGGTTGCCATCGTGTATTGAGTTTAGGGTTAAGTGTTATGGTTGTGAATTGCAAATGTACGATAAAATGCAGAGACAAGCAAAGCAAAAGGGTGCAAATCGCCCCGCTGCAAAAATATTGACGCCGACGGCGAAAAAGGCACTGATATACGGCTGCCGTTTGCCGAAATTCTTGTACTTTTGTGCAAGTAAACCACATATCTTATGAAAACCAACAGCCTGGTCTCAATCGATGACCTCAGCCTGGACGAGATGCGTCGGCTGCTGCGCGACGCCGCCTACTTCGAGAGTCATCCCAATCAGAAAATCCTTGACGGCAAGGTGGTGGCCACCTTGTTTTTTGAACCCTCGACACGTACCCGCCTCAGTTTCGAGACAGCGGTGAACCGCCTCGGCGGACGTGTAATCGGTTTCAGCGATGCCAAAAATACCTCTACCTCCAAGGGCGAGACACTCAAGGACACGATAAAGATGGTGTCCAACTATGTCGACCTCATCGTCATGCGCCACCATCTTGAGGGCGCCGCGCGCTATGCCACCGAAGTCACCGATGTACCTGTGATAAACGCCGGCGACGGCGCAAATCAGCATCCCTCGCAGACGATGCTCGACCTATACTCGATTATAAAGACGCAGGGACGCCTCGACAATCTGACCATAACGATGGTAGGAGACCTCAAGTACGGGCGTACGGTACACTCCCTGCTGATGGCAATGCGCCATTTCAGTCCAAAATTCAATTTTGTGGCTTGCCGCGAACTGGATATGCCTGATGAGTACAAACAGGTGTGCCGCGACTGTGGCATAGAGTTCAATGTCTATCGCGATTTCGGCGCTGAGGTCATAAACTCGTCAGACATCATTTATATGACCCGGGTACAGCGCGAGCGTTTCCCCGATATCAACGAGTACGAGCGTGTCAAGGACCTGTATTCGCTCAATAACGCCATGCTGGCCGGCGCAAAAGAAAATATGCGCATATTGCATCCGCTGCCACGTGTCAACGAAATCAACCCGGATGTCGACGACAATCCACATGCCTATTACTTCGAGCAGGCGCGCAACGGCCTGTTCGCGCGTCAGGCAATAATCTGCCGGGCACTCGGCATCAAGGTGCCGTCTGAAGACGTGTAAGTAAGTCCCCCGAAATCAGACCGATATCGGCATGAACGGACGCTTATGTGATTCTGATGCCTCACGGACTGATTCAATCAGCTTATATGAATGGTTTTAATAAGGAACAACAATGACAAACAATAAGAAAGAACTGGCCGTGGCCGCCTTGCGCAACGGTACTGTCATCGACCATATACCTTCGGCCTCGCTCTTCCGTGTGGTCGAAATACTGGGACTGTCGCATCTCGACACCGCCGTCACCATCGGCAACAATCTTAAAAGCAGCGCCATGGGTACAAAAGGCATCATCAAGGTGGCCGATGTGGAATTCAGCGACGAACTGCTTAGCCGCATCGCCCTGCATGCCCCGGGAGCGGTGGTAAACATTATTCGCGAATACGAGGTTGCCGAGAAGCGCCCGGTGCAGTTGCCCGATGTCATCAAGGGTATCGTGCGTTGTCCTAATCCCAAGTGCATCACCAACAACGAGCCCATGCAGACCAAGTTCGCTGTAGTAAGCCACGACCCCATACGGATACGCTGTCAGTACTGTAACCATACCCTTGCCGGCAGCGATGCCCGCTGACACGATGGGACATGTACAGTGGAAGGCCGGAACCATGGTGTATCCGGCCCCGGCGGTACTCGTCAGCTGCGGCAGCAGACCCGGTCGTACCAACCTGTTTACTGTAGCGTGGACAGGTACCGTCTGCACAAATCCGGCCATGCTGAGTATTTCGGTGCGTCCCGAGCGGTACAGTTACGGCCTCATTATGGAGGACATGCAGTTTACAGTCAACCTCACTACCGCCGCCATGGCCCGCGCCACTGACTGGTGCGGCGTACGGTCGGGCCGGGATTACGACAAGTGGAAAGAGACAGGCCTGACGCCTGTCCCGGGGGTGGGTGTTACATGTCCCTACATAGCCGAGTCTCCTCTTGCAATCGAGTGTCGCGTGCGCGATGTCATACATCTCGGCAGTCACGACATGTTTCTGGCCGAAGTCGTAGGACTGCTTGCCGACGAACAGTATATCGACCCGGACACCGGAGCCTTCGATATGGTACGCGCAGGTCTTATGGCTTACGTCCATGGCGGCTATTTCGAACTCGGGTCCAAACTCGGACACTTCGGCTTTTCCGTCCGTAAAAAGAATTAAACCATATCAGCGCCCCCGGTGTCTTATAAATATCCGTCAGACTTATAGGTCTTGAAAAATTATGGTTTTTTATAAGTTTTGATTTAGACAATTGCTGATATCCAATTATAAATCTACAATGCCGCGTCCGCTTGAACTACTTGCTCCCGCACGGGATGCCGAAACCGCTATCGTAGCCGTCGATTGTGGTGCCGATGCTGTTTACATGGGTGGCCCGCACCACGGAGCCAGGGCGTCAGCGGCGAATTCGGTGGCGGACATACGGCGCGTGGTCGAATATGCGCACCGCTATCGGGTGAAGGTATATGTGACATTCAACACCTTAATATATGAGGACGAACTTTACGATGCAGCCGATGCAGTCCGCGACCTCTATGCCGCCGGTGTTGATGCCCTGATAGTGCAGGACATGTCGTTGCTGAGGCTTCCCATACCACCGATTGCTCTGCACGCCTCGACACAATGCGATGCCCGCACTCCCGAACGCGCCAGATTTCTGCAGGACGTGGGCATGAGTTGCATCGTGCTGCCGCGCGAGGCTTCGCTTGACGAAATACGGCAGTTTGCCGATGCTGTCACGGTGCCGCTTGAGGCTTTTGTGCACGGAGCCCTGTGTGTGTCGTACAGCGGCGACTGTCGTGCCAGCCTTGTCAACGGCGGTCGTTCGGCCAATCGCGGCGAGTGCGCCCAGATCTGCCGTCTGCCTTACGACCTTGTCGACGGCGACGGAAATGTTGTTGCCAAAAACCGATACCTGCTTTCGATGAAGGACCTCGGACGCGGATGCCGCATGGCCGAGATGGCCGATGCCGGTGTGTCAAGTTTCAAAATCGAGGGACGCCTTAAGTCGGCCGACTATGTGGCGACTGTTGTCGGCGCCCTATCGCGTGAACTTGACGAAGTGGTGCGCGGCTCACAGGGCCGTTATGTCCGCGCATCGGCCGGACGCGTGACCCTTGGATTTACTCCCGACATCAACAAGGCTTTCAACCGCGGTTTCACCACATACGCCCTTGACGGTATACGTACTGTAAAGGCAAAGGAACTTGCGGCTTCGCTGACACCGAAATGGACAGGGGAGGCTGTCGGCACCGTGCGTCGCGTTATTTCGCCGCGCCGGTTTGTCGTTAACACGACAATGTCCCTGCAGAATGGCGACGGCCTCGGTTTTTTCGACTCTGCAGGCTCGTATAACGGATTTCGTATCAACCGGATAGAGGACGGTATCGTATATACGGCATCGGATGTCTGTCTCCGCCCTGGAATGACGCTGATGCGCAATTTCGATAAAGCCTACGATGACAGTCTTCATGCCGCGCGGCCCGGCCGCCGGATTTCAGTTGACATGACGTTGCGGTCAGTGCGCGACGGCATAGCGCTTGAACTCAGCGACGAGCGCGGCTGCCGCATAGTCGTAGTATCGGAAGCCGGACTTACCGTGGCTCGTACGCCTCAGGCTGAGGGACGGCGTCGCATACTCGGAAAATCAGGCGATACCATCTATCAGGCACGCGAAATCAGTGATACTCTCGGCGACGCCTTTGTTCCCGCATCGGTTTTGACCGCCCTGCGCCGCCGCGCCTTCGAAATGCTTGACCACGCCGCTGCCGCCACTTACAGAGCCTCCTTGCGCCGACCTGAAAATAAAAACGTCATATGGCCCGAAGGGCGAAGTCTTACGATGCACAACAACGTGGCCAACAGCAAGGCCGCGAACTTTTATCGCGACCACGGTGTAACTGACATAGAGCCCGCACTCGAAGTAGACTCTGTTGCCGCACACCGCGAAGGCGAAGTGCGTGTAATGACCTCGCGCTATTGCCTGCGTCGCGAACTCGGTTACTGCCTGCGTCGTCCCGAAGGCAAAAGCCTGAAAGGCCCGCTGACGCTGCGCCACACCGAAGGCAAAGTGCGCGACATGCGCCTCGATTTTGACTGTGCCGCATGCCGCATGCATGTTACCGCGCTGGCTAGATAATCAAGACAATCTCCACCTCTAAATTCTTTCCATAATGAAAAAAACGTTAGTGACAGTCCTTGTCGCATTGTCTGCATTTGTCGCCCGGGCACAACAGTCCCGTGTCAGCGAACCCGATTTCGCCTATCCGAAGACGGTACTCAAGTCTGCCGACTCGCTTTATAATGTGGCCGTACGGAACGGCGACGCCATCGGGCGCCTCGAAGCTATGATGCAGGCCGACAAGGCCAGTGCCCTGATAGACGGGGACACCCGCGGAGCTTCCGTCACTCGCGCCCTCGAAGCGGCCAGGTCTCAGTCCGACAGGCAGATGAAAGCCCTCTTTGACCTCTATGCCGCCCAGTTGTATAGCGACTATTACAGATCTGAAATGTGGAAATTCAATCGTCGTGAACTTCCTGCGAGTCCGAGACCCGCTGATATCTCGGAGTGGTCCGGTGAGATGTTCAGGACGGTAATCGATTCATTGTGCAGCTGTGCCTGGGCTGATGCAGGCGACATGCCCCTGTCGTCGCTGACCCGCGTAATCGAGGCAACTAGGCTGACACAACAATACTTCCCGACCTTGCGCGACTTCGTCGCCTCGGCGATAGTTTCGAATATCGGCGTCAGTCAGGCGTTGCGTCAAAGGGTTGAGGCCGAAACTCTCGCCTCGGCAGTCGAAAACTCAGCCCGTTACTATTATCTGACCGGTAAAAAGATGCAGAGCGAGGGCAAAAACCTCGCTGACTTCGCCCGCGCTTTCATGAATGCCAGTGATAAGTACAACGCACTGGTATTATGGCAATTCGTAGGAGACACACAGAATGCCGAGGACGCCGGATACATCAGGGATGTAATGGCCGAAGCCAGAAAGGTGGCCGCGCGCAGCTGGGCGGAGCCCATGATTGACAACGCGATTGCCGAGTTCAACCAGCCGCGGCTGACATTTTCGAGGTCAAACGGTTATGTACCGGCCGGAAAGCCTGCCGAAATCAAGGTATCCGGCGCTCATAATATGGACACGCTTGTACTCAACGTATTGCGATATACGAATTACGACTCCTGGCGCAAAGCCGGTTCGTCCGGCAAGTCAGTGCGACCTGTTTCGACAGAACATATATCCTTTGGTCTGAAAGGTGTCGGGGACACGACACTGTCAGTGACATTGCCCGCAGGATATTACCGCCTGACCTCTGACGGTTTTACCGGTGCCGTGCGGCTGATATCAACTCCGGTCATACCCGTAGTGACCTCGACGGGCTACAGCAATATCGTTTCGGTGCTTGATGCCGCTACCGGCCGTCCCATAGCCGGAGCAAATATCAAAGTCATCAATTACCGGAATAAAGTCACATGGTCAGGTGTTACCGCCGCGGACGGCCGTGTTACTATAATGACCGAGGCGTACGGTAATCTGCGCATCATGTATGCCGGAGCCAGCATATACTTTAACGGCACCGGCCCAAGCCCCATCAGTAAGCCGGGTACGCAGCGGCCAAAGAATCTTGAAGTAAGTTTTACGACTGACCTCGGCGTCGTCAACCCCGGCGATTCGGTTCGCTGGCTTGCTGTGGCTTCAGGTCATTCAGGCGTGTCGGGCGGCGATAGGTTCAGTATAATCATTGCCAATGCCGACAACAAGGCTATCGACACCGTCAGGGTTGTGACCGATGAATTCGGGCGAGCTTCAGGAGCATTCCATGTACCCTCCGACAGCAAGACCGGCACGTTTTCGCTGAGAGCAGTCGGCTCCTCCTATGGCAATATTTCGGGCTACGGCAGTTTTGAAGTCGCCGACTTCAAGGTAAGCGGTGCAAAATTGTCGAAACTGGTTGCCGTCCCTGACAACGGGAAGGTCAGCGTAAGCGGAACAATCACCAATTACAGCGGTGCAGGACTTTCCGGCTCAACTATTGAAGGCCGTATCAACCTCAGCGACACTACAATTGTGGCCGAAGCGTTGAGCGGTCAGGACGGCAAGTTCGACCTTGCATTCGACGTACCCGCAGGAACCGGGTGGTGCTACGTGACACTGACGGCGACATCTCCCGACGGCAATACCGTCAAAGAGCATGTTTCGGTGGACGCACGCTATCGGGCTACTCTGAGTCTGTCCACAATCGGATCTTCAAATATAGACATCCCGAAAGGTCTTGAACTTAACGCTGCCGTGGTCACTGCCTCCGGCGACAGTCTGTCGGTACCCCTCGGCTGGCAACTGCTGCAAAACGAGAAAACGGTCGCCAAAGGTTCGTTTACTTCAGCCGCAAAAATCAGTGTGACACTTCCTGATGCCCTTGCCCCGGGCCGGTATTCGCTTAAAGTTGTGCCTGCCGACAGCACACTGTGTGCCCCCCAAAGCACAGAGCTTATGCTGTATCGCAGTAATCTGGCCCAACTCCCGGTCGAAGCGGCCATGTGGTCGCCTTCAGACACAATAATCGGTATCGGTAATCCCGGAGCCTTCGTGTACGCCACCTATATGGATACAGAGGACAAATGTCACATGGTAAACCGCGAACTGAAAGGCGGATATTACGACATTTATAAGATAATGGATTTTGACAATGCGCTTCCCGGCAGCCATATCAGGCTGTTTACGGTAAATGACGGCATTGTCTGCACAGTTACCGTGCCTGTGCGCAAGAAAAAATCAGAACTGAATATCAAGATTGAAAGTTTCCGTGACAAAGTCATCGCCGGTGCGCGCGAGACATGGAAATTTCATGTGACGAGTTACGCCGGGCGTGATGTTCGGGCCGCCCTCGCGCTTAATGTGTACGATTTGCGCCTGCAACAACTCAGAGCACCTATGCCCCTACGTATTAACGACGGACGCATGAATATATACGGCCCGGGGCTGGAGTTCGCCCGCATATACCTTGACTGCTATATGTACAAGCAGCTTAGCCTACGGGAGGTGACTCAGGTATCACCCCCCATCTGGAAATGGTATGACGAAGGAGGGCGGGCATTCGTTCCGGGTATTGTCCGCAGCCTCGGGGTGTCCAGGGCCGGAGCCTCGCCACGTATGATGGCCAAAAATACAGCCGTGACCGAAGCCCGGGATTTCGGTGCCGTGACTATGGATGCCCTCGCTGTCCGTGAAGACGAGAACGAAGCTGCCGAAGAAATCACTCCGGTGCCCGCTTCCGCACTTGACGATGTGGAACTGCGAGTCGACGACCGGTATTCGGCACTGTGGGCACCGATGCTGACAACCGGGACCGACGGGCGCCTCGATGTTCCGTTTGACGTACCGAACTCGAATACCGGCTGGCAGATGACGGTGACAGCCTGGGATAAGGACGGAAAGAACGTCAGCCTGTCGCGGACCTTTACTTCGGGTAAGCCGGTTACCGTCAGTCTCAATGCTCCGCTGTTCGTGCGCGGCGGCGACATCGTCACCGTCCTGGCTTCGGTGGTCAACACCACTGACGCGGAGCGCGAGGTGACAGTGCGTCTCGAAAGCTCGGCCACGGCATCGATGCCCGTTGTTGACGAGCGTGTAATCACCCTCGGCGCGAACGCAAACACAGTTGTACCCATAAGCGTCGGCATACCGGCTTTGGCCGACAGCGTACAGTTTGTGATCCGCGCCATCTCCGGCGACAATTCCTACGGCGAACTTGTGGCCATACCCTTGCTGAGATTACAGAGCACTGTGACGGAAACGCATA
>CAZETN010000050.1:0-8339 GCA_964514475.1 uncultured Bacteroides sp. | reverse complement strand
GGTATATTGGGCAGCCAGAAGGTGGGGCTGAGGCATAATCTGCGCCCTATGCTCGAACTCGAGAGTGGCTCGAATGACCCGATGGCATATATGCTTACCATTGTCCTTATCGACGCCATCACCACCAGTGGCTCGGTGAGCGGCTGGCAACTGTGCGGTATGTTGCTGCTGCAGTTTGCGGTGGGCGGCATAGCCGGAGTGGTGATGGGCAAGCTGACGCAGTGGCTTCTTAAAGTATATCTGCGTATCGGCGGACGCAAGGGGGCGGGTGAGGACCCGTCCCAGACGGCATCGATGTCCGGCATACTTGTCATCGCCTCGGTGTTCCTTACTTTTGCGTTGGCTTCCGACTTTGGCGGCAACGGGTACCTGGCCGTATATATCGCGGGCATTATCGTCGGCAACGCTCCGATTGCCAACCGCAGGGGCATCATCAAGTTTGTCGACGGCCTGACGTGGCTGTCGCAGATAGTGGTATTCCTGATGCTGGGGTTGCTGGTAAATCCGTCAGAGATGCTGTCTGTAGCGCCTGTGTCACTGATTATCGGCGTATTCATGATACTGCTGGGGCGTCCGCTCAGCGTGCTGCTGACATTGCTGCCCTTCAGGCGCATGTCGTTCAGGTCAAAGGCATTCGTGTCGTGGGTAGGCCTGCGTGGCGCGGTACCCATAATCTTCGCCACCTATCCTGTGGTGGCCGGTGTGGAAGGAGCGTCGCAAATCTTCAACATAGTGTTCTTTGTCACGCTGCTGTCACTGCTCGTCCAGGGAACAACCGTAATCCCGGCTGCACGACGTCTTGATCTTGTCGGGGAGGAGTCGCCGCAAACCGACGACTTCGGTATCGAACTGGGCGACGGGCTGCCCACCACTCTCCAGACTCTGGTTCTGACCGACGGTCACCTTTCGGGCGGCAATACCCTGAGTGCGATGTCGCTGCCGGCCGGCACACTCGTGATAATGATAAAACGCGCCGACCGTTACCTTGTACCAAACGGCACCCTACCGCTTCACCCCGGCGACACCCTCCTGCTCATGCGGCAGACCGACGGCTTGCAGGCATAAGAGGTTACTGCTGCCGGGAGCGCCGCCAGGCATCGTAGCGGTCAAGGATTTCTTCGCGTACGAGGGTGTAACTGAAAGGCAAGGTCTTGAGTTGCAGCCCGACGGTAGGTGACGTGCTGTCAACAGTGATTATTTCGCCAAAGACGCTGTTGCCTTCCTCGTCAGTCAGGAGTGGGAGGAGCACGAGGTGCTTTTTCTTTTTGCGGTTTTTGTCGAAGACGGCCCTGTAATCTGCCATTGAGTCGGTACACTTCCAGCCGCACCATTCAAGCACGATGAAATTGCCGGTATAACCCTGTTCGGCCATATAGCCCCTGTTTTCATCGGTCAGAACCAATGCTCCGACAACATATATCGAGTCATTGACAACCGCACGGTAAGCGTCGCCGTAACGCGAGACAAGGGAATCGGTATGTTCACGGCGCAGGTCGTCCATATAAAGAGTCATCTCTTTTTCGGTCAGGCGGCGCAGCCCTTTGCACGCCTTGGCCAGCTTGCGGTCGGCCATATCCTCGTTTCGGTAAATCACATCCCAGAACTCATCGGGGTTGCGTATTTCCAGCGAATGAACCGTTTTCAGGTCATCGGTGAACCATATTTTCTTGACAGGCATGCCATTTGCCTGCCAGCACTTCTCCATCGCCGCGATACCGGAATCGCAGGCAGCACTCCGGCACACGCCGAGACTGTCCTGGACCACGGCGCCAAGCAGGATGGCGTCATGATGGAACCCGCGGCTGAATACATTTTTCTGGTGACCCTGGATGCGCGCCGGCCAGAAGAAAATGAGCTGCGCGTCCCTCTTCGAGACGTATTTCTCAAGTTTCGGGTCATCCGCATGTACCCCGGCTTTGTAACAGGCGGTGTAACGCTCGCTTTCCTGGCGGGTGTAAGGTATGGCGTAGATATAGAAACCGTAGTCACGCGGCATGCCCTTTCCCAGTTGGATGGTTACGGCTTCGGCGGAATTGGTGTCGGGATTTCGGCGCATCACGGTCATCTTTTTGTCTGTGTCGCGGTAAAGAAACATCATCTGACGCAGATTGCCTCCGTAATTGTACGAGTGCAGGGGCTTCGGGCAACTCAGATTGCCGTATTTCATTATTATATCGCCCGATCTGATACCGAGGGCGACAGCATTGCTGTCGGCCACCTCGATGACATAGGCACGGGGCAACCGGCGGTTGAAGGTATCGGGGTTTGAAATCGGATTACCGTCCTCGTCAAGGTCTTTTTCGGTATTGCCGATGGTGCGGAAGGCATAAGCGGTCGAAAATGCTCGGTCATTCTCCTGCGCGTAGGCTATCTCGCCGTATTCGTTGGTGATGCCTATGTAGGCATACTCTCCCTTGATGGTGCTGCCCGTATGAGCCTTGTAGTACAATGCCTGTTCGTAATGTGTGCGGGCGCGCTCGCCGGTTATATCAATGCCGATTTCGCCCATCGCCATTTCGAGGTCTTGAGATTGCGGCTGCTCATAGCTCAGAAACAGGGTATTGCCGTCATATATTTTGCGTGTCGAAATCAGGTTGGCGCTATCGGTCACCAATATGAAGCGGTTGTACACAGTCGAAAAGTTGTCGGTCATGTACCGTCTGAACGTCTCGTTTTTGAGGCTGACATAATTGCCTTCGGTATCATACATCGAGATTTCTTCGCGATATATGCCGTCACCTCGCGTTTTGTCCAGGATCTTCCGGTGATATCCGCAAAATTCGTCGATGCGGGGTTTCCAGTCGAGAGTGTAATAGGCCTCTTCGATTAGATTGCCGTCGTCGTCATCGGTGTATACGTCTATCTCATTGCGGTTGTAATATACATTTATACGTTTGTTTCCGTCTCTGTAAAAATCGTAAACGGTCACTGTATCTCTGCCGTCGGTGGTGGCATAATTTTTTTGTGTCAGCAGTTTTGAACCGTCAAAAGCGCAGATTACCATACAATAACCGTCCGCATTGTTCCACAGGAGGTTGTCGCGGTCCCGCAATTCCAGGAGGGTATTGTTACCCCACTTGTCATAGTCTCGTCTGATAAGGCTGTGCATGCCGGGGGCGAAATTGACCGGATTGCCGTCGAGGCCTATATTCTGGATGTGAGTCTGATTACCGTGGTCATCATACTTCAGCTCACAACCGTGGACGCCATTCCGGGTTGTGTCGGGTGTTCCGTCGGGAAGCTGGTAGATACGGCGTATGATGCGTCCCCATTCGTCGAATTCGCTCTTATACTGTATCCAGTCTTCATCTCCGCCTATACGGACACAATGGTTGTTTTCATCGAAATTGGTTACCAGAACGGTATTCCCGTATTCGTCATTTATAAAGTTCTGGCCGCTGTTATCTGACCGGTCCCGCATATAATTGCCTTCGACAGAGCATGATCTCTCGGAAAGTTTGAAACCATATCTGTCGAATCGGTATTTTGACATGTAGGAGTTCCACATGTTCTTTTTGGGGAAGCCGTCTTCGCCGATAAAGGATATTTCGGACTCGTAACCGTTTTCGTCAAGCCGGATAACCACATATCTGGCACCTTTCTCGTCTCTGAACCGGGCCGGCATACCCCAGGCATCAACGTAATGGCCCATAAAACAGTCCGGCGCAATCTGCACGGGAATATAGCTGTAAATCAGATTATGGTCGCTGTCATAAGCGTTTTCCTGAATGCAATTTTCACCGGAAGCATCCCCAACCAGTTCCCAGCAGACAACCTGTTTCAGTTTGTCACGCCATTTAGAGTCGATGCTTGTGTCGCTGTCATCGAAAGGATTTAACAGATATGTACCCATCTGGCCATTCGAAAGCTGACCGTAGCTGTTGAAATTCTCGACCTTTGTCCAGTGGCCGGCCCTGTTTTTATTAGAAAACCGGTAATAGCTTGACAAGTGCCGGGCATGTTCGTCGGAGATGGGCCTGCCAAGCCCCCGCATCCATCCATGCTGCTTGACACAGTTCATATACAGCGCATACGAAGCCGTATCGACCGTCTCCGATGTTGCGGCAAGGTGTAGTGTATCGGCAGTCGGGACTGTACGGCGTTGTGCCGCGGCCTTGACAAACCGGGCATTGTCGTGGCCGAAAAGACCGCCGCTGCGTCGCGTAGTGCTGAAGATGGCGGGACCGCAGAAAGCCTGTAACGCCAGCAATGATATGTATAGTATGACAAGTATTCGTTTGGCCATAATCATGTTCATTCGGAGAAATCGGCTCTGAAATCGCCGTTGAATATCATAAGGAATATCAGCGGCTTGTACAGAACAATCTGTGAAGCCCTTGACTCGTCATCGGACGACCACTTTACGTATCCGGTTGTCTCATTGACGTCAAGTTTACGGTAGGCTGAAAAATCAATACCTTCGAGCACCCGGGTAGCCAGCCTTTGTCCGTCGTTATCCTCAGGAAAGCCGAGAATGTATAGCTCGTCAGTTTTCGAAAAGTCGAAAATACCGAAATTATTGTCGCCGGAGGTCAGTTTCAGGATTTCGGAATACATGCTGTCTCCCTTGGTGACATGAAGGTCAACTGAAAGCGACGTGTGTTTACGGAGGTATTCGTGAGCCTGTTCAGGGGTGTAATCAGTCGACAGGTCACTGATAATGTCATATAATCCGACACCCATAGTATCCGGCCTGATGGTGTTCTCAAGCTGCAACAGGGACTTGTATTCGTCCTCCGGTAAGTACTCGGTTGAGATAGAGACAGCCGAATTACGTCCCGGCAGGGTCACCTGCCTTACGGAAGTTCCGTCGACAGTATAAAATACTGTGGTGGAGTCGCATTCGGCGTCGCATTTATCCCACATTTCCGAGAAACCGTCCGAGAGGCCGATATAATTGCGTTTGCCGTCAGACAACCTGTTGACAAAGCCTAGATAAATGGCATCGTGCCGCAGCCCTTGACGCCACGAAATCATCTCGCCGGTGGATACCTTAAAGGGCCGGATAAGGCATACCGGCTGGTTGCCGTAGTGCGTCGGGTCGGTTACGAAGTCAGTCCTGTCGATATGTCGGGCTGCCAGATAGTTGCCGACAGCAGTCTTATACCTTTCGGTTTCAGCTTTGGTAAAGTAGACGGTCTGGATAATGAAGCCGAGGTCTTCGACTGTTCCCTCCGGCAAAGTCAGTGACACGAGGCGGTGGCTTTTGTCCTCGGGGAAATATCGGAGCAGCAGCACATCTTTTGTCGACTTGCGTGTCAGATACGTTTCAATCTGGAGCCTGTCGGCGGGTTTCCACTTGTCGGATACGGGTTCGGCGTAATAGAATTCGCCGTATCTGACAATCAGGTCTCCCGAGCGCAAGCCCAGTTCCAGTGCACGGGGTGTCATTACCTCGATGCAATAGGCGCGGTTGAGCGAGTCGCGGAATGTCCTGACATCATTGATTTCCCTGTTGTCTTCGTCCAGAAGGGTAACCGATCCGTTTGAATCGAACAGCTTTGTGCAATATATTCTTGAAGAGAAAGATTCGGATTCGGCGACGTAGGATGGTTCGTCGTATTCGTTTTTGCCGGCCATGTATGATGTGGCGCCGCGGTACGTGGTGCCGGATTTCACTTTATAATACAACGCGTCCTCCAGATGGCTTCGGGCGATGTTGCCCATAGCGTCGAATCCGTACTGGCCGGTTACAGTCTCCATGTCCTCGCCGAGAGTCTGTCCGAACGATGACATCAGCACATCATTGCTGTCAAAAGTCTGCTGTATACGGGTACGTTCCCTGAGGTCGGTGGTGGTGACGATGCGTTGTGTCCCGCGTTGCGAATAAATTTTGGTTTCCTGAATTTCCTGATTGCCGGCCTTGCGGTACAGGGATGTACGTCTGAAAAATCCGTCACGTTCTTTAGGCTCCATATCCGTATTGTAGTATGCCGACTCGGTTTCGCGTCCCTCGTCGTCGGTTTTTACGATGTGGACAAGCCCGTTCTTATAATCCGTCGTGATTGTGCAGCTGTCGCTGACAGTTTCGGTATATACCGGAACAGTGTCGACACCGTTGACGGTGCGGTACCTGTTTTTTCCCCGGTAAAGGCAAACGTCTGCCGCATCGTTTTTCAGCATTCCGTTTTTGTCCCGGTATAGAGTCGACAGCAGTTCGCCGTCTGCAGTGTAGGCATATTCGGTTACAGCGATTTCGTCTCCGTTTCCGCACAATTTTCCGTCCATGTCCCATGTTGTCACTGTCAGGAGGTTGCCCCGTCCGTCATACCGGTGTCTGACAGCATGCACGCCATCTTTTGTCGAATCCCTGTCGCCGTTATCCATAAAGTAGGATTCCTGTTTCAGACAGTGTCGGTCGTCATACTCGTAACGGCGCGTCATGACGTCAGTACTTCCTGTGCGGCGTGCGGGCATTTTCATCGGCCTGAGATTTTCGTCGACGTAGGTTTTGGACAGCAGCTGGCCGCGGTCGTTGTAGGTACCCATCCAGCCGCAGTTGCCCCAGTCGTCTTTGACAGGGATGCCGTTCATGGCGCAGGATATGGCAAGGACTATATTGCCGGCCGCATCGTAATTTTTGCGCAGCATATATGCACCGTCGGTATTGCGGCGGAAGAATGCCCCGTCATTGAGATATTGTATGCGGCGCTCGTAGCCGGGCGTGTCATACGTCACCTGTACATAACGGGCGACATCGTCACCCGTCACAAGCGATATAGGCTCGCCGAAAGAGGCGACGTAGTGGCCTATTGAAATGGTGTCGTTGAACTGTGACAGGATGTATGTATAAATCTGATTGCCGGCCGCATCGTAGCCCGACTCCATCGACGGACTCCGGTTGTCGGCGCTCGGGTACAGACGCCATTGCACGACATTGCGGATAAGTGCCGCCATATCGTCGCCGTCGGCTCCGGATGGGGGCGTGTTGCCTTCGGACAGGTACGTTTCAAGCCCGTGCTCCGTGGTAGACTGTCCGCTTCCGATGAATGCTTCGATTTTGGTGTAGTGTCCGAGTGAGTCCTTTTCGGTGAGGCGGAAACAGCAGGGTACCTGTCCGGCTTCGGCTTTAGTCAGCTGCGGACCGATGCCGTAGTACCAGCCGAAGCGTTTTGTCAGCGCCAGGTAGAAGGCGGTGTCTTTCGGAGCTGACGGTGCCGTCTTTCCCTTTGCGGCGGCCGTGGCAACGCGTCCCGCATGGGGAACGGTACGGGCTACATTCTGTTGCTCGTTGAAGGTGCGCCGGGGCTTCTGGTCGCCGAAGAGGCTCTGCCCCTGCCTGGCGGTGGCCACACCGAAAGCCAGCACTGCGGTCAGGGCGAAAAGTATGTATATGGGCTTTCTATTTTTCATGTGCGCGCTTGCCTTGGAGATAGACCTCATATTCGGGGGCGGTGTAGGACACGGGATAGATTTCCATGCCGTTGTCGCGGGCCGGAATACGCACGGCGGCGGGCGCCAGCCATGTATTGCCGTCCCGGTTGTAGCGGAGCACTTTAAGCGTACAGCCGTCGCCGTTGTCGCGGCGGTCGAGCACAAGGTCGCCGTCGCGCAGGCCGGCCCTGTATGCCGCGCCGTCCAGGGCGGTGATGTGCAGATACTGCACCTGCCCGGCATCTTTGGGGACCGGCGGTATCAGAATTGAGGTTTGCTGCTGCTGCACCCAGTTCTCGCCCATATGTACCTTTTGCGGATCGAACACGTAGTTAAGGGTGTCCGGCTGACTGAAGTACACGTACGACGGGCATTCGGGATACTCGCTGACGGCCTGGATGTATGCCAGGTTGAACTGCGTGCGCGAGTTTTTGACATTATTGAGACGGTAGTAGCACAGGCCGTCGGTCTCCCACTGCGGACAGCGTATCGGGGTGCGTCCGTCAAGCGACAGGGCGTAGCGCGAAATCTCCACACCGTCCCGGTAGTCGTAACCCATCGACTTGAGCACCCGTCCTCCGGCATCGAATGTGACCTGGACACGCTTGTTGCCGCGGACATCGTAACAGGCCGAGTCGATGGCGGCGAGCTCAGGGCGTCCGGGGTCGCTGTACAGATTGCCGTCGCTGTCGTAATACCGTATGACACTGGCGTAGGCGCCCTTGCCGAGGTCTATCCGTTTCTGTACCTCACGGCTGCACTGTTCCAGCGAGTCAAAGGTAACCTGGCCGGCGCGGTTCAGGAAGGTATGCTCGGTGGTGTGGCTTGCGCTGTCGATTACGATGTGTTCGTGCCGGAATATGCCGGCAAGCACATCGTCTTCGATGTTGTCGGTGACATTGCCTCTGACTCTCCGCGCCCTGGCATCTCTTTTTTCAAAACGGTCACCTCCGGCATTGCGGTAG
>CAZETN010000049.1:0-8401 GCA_964514475.1 uncultured Bacteroides sp. | reverse complement strand
GGGATCATGTGGGTCAGGGCCTTCTTGTAGCTGTCCTCATCGGTAACCTTGTCTTTGCCGAATACGTTGTCAAAGAATTCCTGATTGTGCTCGGCGGGTTTGAGTACGATTATTTCGCTGATGGTCATCTGGAAATCGCTGTGCACGTCGGCGGCGATGTCCTTGTCAATATTGAGCATCGATGCCAGTTCGGCGGCGTTGCCCTCACAGCTGTTCCAGGGATTGAAGACAACTTTGTCGTCAACCTTCTTGCCAAGGAATTTGGCGGCCTCGTCCTTGCCTTTGAAGTAGAAAGGAGCCACGATGCCGTTGATGACCTGTATTGCACCGGCATTCTCGTTTACGCTGCCGTCCTCGTTGAGCTGCATCATCACACCCTTGATGACGGCGCGCTCGTCGGCTTCCTCGCCGGGAACCTGTGCGCCGAGGCGCTCGCGCAGAGCCTTGTCCTGGTTCTCAAGCATCTCGTCGCTTACGGCAATGGTGTAGTAAGGCAGCGTCACGTCTTTGTCGAGCTTGATGTCAAGAGCGGGTGCCAGACCGATTTCGTATTCGAAGGTATAGTCCTTGTCGTCAAGGTTGACTTCCTTTACTTCTACAGGCAGGGGTTCGCCCAGCACGTTGAGTTTGTTGTCACGTATATACTGGATTACAGCGTCGTAGACAGTGTCGTTCAGCACCTGGCTCTTTGCCTGTTTGCCGAAACGGGCCTTGATTTGCGAGGCGGGTACGTGACCCTGGCGGAAGCCGGGGATACGGGCCTCGCGACCGATTTTCTTGAGTTCGTCTTTTACTTTCTGAGCATAATCGGCTTCTTCGACGCTGACAATGAACTTGCCTTCAACGTCCGAAGTCTTGTCAAGTGTGACGTTCATAACTTTGATTTCTATTTTTATGTTTGTTACTTTGATTATTCGGGTTAATAATGCAACTGTCTCCGCATGGAAACGGCTTGCAAATTTACTGAAAAATCGTCAAATAGCCAAAACAATCATGCTTTCGGGTTCCCCACCCCTCCGAAAACTGTGTTAAAGATACAAAATCAACCCGTGCCTGCGGCACTTTTTCAGTGCCAGGCGCGGGTTGTCGTTACGGATCGGATGGATTTTTACCAGATTACGATGCGCTCGCTTTCGGGGCGGAACATAGGCTGGCCTTCGGTGATAGAGAATGCCTCAAAGAAGGGGGCGATGTTCCGTAGTGTCGCGTTTACGCGGTAGCGGCCCAGCGAATGTGGGTCGATTTTGGTGCGTCGACGTATCTCGGCATCACGGATATTGGCCGCCCATACGTTGGCATAACCGAGGTAGAAGCGCTGTTCGGGGCTGAATCCGTCGATATCTTTGCCGGACTGATTTCCGGTGGCGTTGCGATATGCGGTGTGTGCGACACGCAGACCGCCCTGGTCAGCGATATTCTCGCCCAGGGTCAGGTGACCGTTGGCATGTACGTCGTCGATTACGACTATGCTGTCGAACTGTGCGGCCAGACCTTCCGCAAGTCTGGTGAATGCCGCTGCGTCTTCGGCAGTCCACCAGTCATTGAGGTTGCCATTCTTGTCGTATTGGCGCCCCTGGTCGTCGAAGCCGTGCGTCATCTCGTGTCCGATAACCACGCCGATGGCACCATAATTGACGGCGTCGTCAGCTTCAGGGTCGAAGAAAGGCGGCTGCAGAATACCGGCAGGGAAACAGATTTCGTTTGTGGGCGGATTGTAGTAGGCATTGACTGTCTGAGGCGACATGTACCAGCGGTCCTTGTCGACTGGTTTGCCATAGTCGTTGAGATTGTCCTTGTTGGCGAAATCAATCGAACGCTGGATGTTGTGCCAGTAACTGTCGGCAGGGTCAATCGTCAGCGAAGAGTAGTCCTTCCATTTGTCGGGATAACCGATTTTTACGGTAAAGGCGTTGAGTTTTTCGTGTGCCTTGGCCTTGGTTGCGTCCGACATCCAGGTAAGGGAGTCGATGTGCTGTCCAAGCGCCATCTGCAGGTTCGATACAAGTTCTTTCATCTTTGCCTTGGAAGTCGGCGGGAAGTATTTGGCGACATAAAGTTCGCCGAGGGCCTCTCCGAGTATACCGTTGGGCACGGCCAGAGCGCGCTTCCATCGGGGTTGTTGCTGCTGTACGCCGGTGATTGCCTGCTGCAGAGCGAAGTTGGCGTCGCCGAAGTCGTCGCTCAGGTAAGGAGCGGCGCTTGACAGATATTGGGCAGTCAGATAGTCGCGGAGTACCTGTAGCTCCGTGTTGGCGAGCAAGTCGTTCACGGCCTTTAGCGACGCGGGCTGTCCGATAATAACCTTGTCGACATTGTCAAGGCCCTGAGCCTTGAAGAAGCCGCGTAGGTCGGCGGCCGGATATTCTGCCGTCAGTGTTTCCATCGTCATCGGATTGTACGAGGCTGCCGGGTCGCGGAGTTCGGTCCGGCTCTTGGCTACACGTGCGAGTTCGGTCTCGATTTGGATGGAATTGTCGGCGATGCGGGTCGCCTCCTTTGTGTTGAATCCGGAAAGTTCGGCTATGCGTATGATGAATCGGCGATAAGCGTCAAGGACGGCCTTCTCGCTTTCTCCATCAGCCAGATAATAGTCGCGGTCGCCCAGTCCGAGTCCCCCCTGCATCCATGCCATTACATTTACGTCCGCGTTTTTCATGTCGGGCTCCACACCGGCGACAAAGAAGCCGCTTGCGCCCGGCATGGTGGCCAGAAGCGGGATAATACCCTCGCGGCTGACAGCGGCGATGGTCTTGAGGTCGTTCTGGAGTGGAGCGGCGCCTTCGCGGTTGCGGCGCACACTGTCAAGTCCCTGAGCATACAGATCGGCGATGCGCTGGGCGTTGGTGCCGGGTGTCTGGACCGTCTTGCTCAGTTCTTCGACGAGCCCGCGTACTTGACGGTTATTGAGTTCACCGAGCTCGTCAAAGGTGCCGAAACGCGAGTATTCCGGCTTAAGGGGATTTGCTTTCATCCAGCCGCCGCAGGCATACTCGTAGAAGTCAGTGCCCGGGGCTACATTCTGGTCAAGATTGGCCACCGTGATGCCTTTGGGTGTCGCGGCCCCGCAGGCGGCTGTTCCGATAGCCACTGAAAATGCTAATGCCATAAATGGTTTCATAACAGATATATTGTAGGTTAATGACAGGCGTCAGGTATTTGATGCCATGTTTGGGTTTACATTTGCTGTCAGCCTGATTACTGATTGTCGAGCGAGTCGGCCTCGCATACGGCCAGCTCCCAGACTGACATGGCGTTTTCGAGGTCTTTGGTGGCTTGGGCGTGACGCTGGAAAACTTCGTCACTGACATTTCCGGAGTTCATTTCGTCTTCGATTGCCTTGACCTCGGCTTCAAGTCGCGAAACCACGGCCTCGGCCTCTTCTACTTTCTTGCGGGCACGGCGCAGGGATTTTTCGCGTTCGCGCTGCTCGGCATACGACAGGCGCGGTTTTTCGGAAGGTTTAGGCTGCTGTTTATTCTGCGGCTGAATGGTCGCGGAACCCGCTTCATCAGGGCTTGTCTTTATTTTCCGGGCCTTTGGCAGTGTGTCAGGACTCATTTCAAGCTGACGCAGGCTCTCGATTTTCTTTTTTTCGAGGAACTCGTAGATTCCGCCCAGACATTCGCGTACGCGTCCGCCGCCGAATTCGTATACCTTTTCGACAAGACCGTCCAGAAACTCGCGGTCGTGGCTCACTACAATTACCGTTCCGGTAAAGTCTTTGATGGCCTGTTTGAGCACATCTTTCGTAACCATATCCAGGTGGTTGGTGGGCTCGTCGAGAATCAGCAGGTTGACTGGTTCGAGCAGCAGGCGAATCATGGCCAGGCGGGTTTTTTCGCCTCCGGAGAGAACCTTTACCTTTTTGTCCGAAGCCTCGCCGCCGAACATGAAGGCACCGAGGATGTCGCGGATTTTCAGACGGATGTCACCGACGGCCACACGGTCGATGGTGTCGAAAACACTCAGTTCACCATCAAGCAGCTGAGCCTGATTCTGGGCGAAGTAGCCGATTTTGACATTGTGCCCTATCTTGAGTGTGCCCGTATGGTCGATTTCGTTCATTATGCACTTTACGAGAGTGGACTTTCCCTCACCGTTTTTACCGACAAAGGCTACCTTTTCGCCACGCTTTATTGTAAATGTACAGTGATCGAATATCTGGTGGTCTCCATATGCCTTGCCGACTTCATCCAGTATCAGCGGATAGTCGCCTGAGCGTGGCGCCGGCGGAAACTTTAGGTTGAGGCGGCTGCGGTCAACTTCGTCTACTTCGATACGCTCGATTTTGGCCAGCTGCTTCATGCGGCTCTGCACCTGTACGGCCTTGGTGGCCTTGTAACGGAAACGCTCGATAAAATCCTCGGTATCGGCAATCTGCTTCTGCTGGTTCTGGTAGGCGCGCATCTGCTGTTCGATACGCTCCTGTCTGAGTACGACGAACTTGCTGTAGTTTACGTTGTAGTCGTATATTTTGCCCAACGAAATCTCTATCGTACGGTTGGTGATATTGTCGATGAAAGCGCGGTCGTGGCTTACGAGGACCACTGCCTTGGCTTTGGTTATCAGAAAGTTCTCGAGCCACTGTATAGACTCGATGTCAAGATGGTTCGTAGGCTCGTCGAGCAGCAATACGTCGGGATGCTGCAGCAGTATTTTCGCCAGTTCGACGCGCATACGCCAGCCGCCGGAGAATTCGCTGGTAGGACGGACAAAGTCACTGCGTTCGAAACCGAGTCCGAGCAGCGTTTTTTCGGTCTCGCCGATCTGATTTTCGCTTTCAGCCATTGCAAGCTGTTCCGTCAGGGAAGTCATGCGCTCGATAAGTTCGGCGTATTCCTGACTTTCGAAATCGGTTCGTGCCGCCAGTTCGTCATTTATGTGTTGCAGACGCCTGCGCTGTTCATCCAGATGGGCGAAAGCCTTCGAGGCCTCCTCGATGACAGTCGTGTCGTCGCTGAGCACCATCTGCTGCGGAAGGTAGCCGACTGTTACGTCGGCGCTTCGGGACACTGACCCGGATGTCGGCTGCTGCAATCCGGCGATAATCTTAAGCATGGTCGATTTTCCGGCTCCGTTTTTGCCGGTGAGCGCGATTTTGTCACGAGTGTTTATGACATAGCTTACGTTATCGAAGAGAGTCTTCGCCGTGAATTCGACAGAAAGATTGTTTATTGATATCATTATTCGGGATAATAATGCTGATTAAATCAGACCGCGCTTTCCGGCGCGGACCTCGACGACACGGCCGTCAGAGTCAGTGGTGATATCTGTTGTGCCGTTTATAAAGACGGTGCTGTGCACTTCGCATCCGTCGAAAGTCTCGAACACGGGCACTTCTCCCATGCTCACGGTGACGAGTAAGGGTGAGCCGTAGCCGGACAGCGGAGTACCGTCAAGCCGTACATTGTGAGTCAGCAGCCGCAGTGTCATAGCTTGTAGGCGCGCTGTCGGTAACGCTGCAGGTACGTGTCACGGTTGAGCCTGTTGCGTACCAGCTGCAGGCTGTCGACATATACGGCGCCACGGTCGGCTTTTGGGCTGACTATCATATAACCGTTGATTGCGTTGATAGTGAGAGTCGAGTCGGTTACGAAGGTTATGCTTGCCCATCCATCGTTCTGCGCTGTGGTGATGTAAGTCTCGGTGGTGCCGTTGCTGTATGTGGCGACTATGCCCCATCGCACGGGATTGTTTACGTTGAAGAACTTACCGCGCCAGGTATATGTGTCGCCCTTTTGAGTGTTGCGGTCTGGCTTGACACTGAAGGTGATGATATTTGTGGCCGACGAAGGGCTGAAGGCCATGCGCCGACCCTGGCTCCAGATGTCAACGGAGTCTCCCGAAAGACTCATGGCCGACTGTGCCGCAATGATGGCGGCGCTGTTGTCCAGACGGTCCTGAAGTATCTGTTCGGTGTGTTCGTAAACATCCTGATATATATCCAGATGGTGGCCATACCATACCATGCTTGTGTCAAGTTCGTCCTGCGACACGTTGTGGCGCTTGAGAATGGCCTGCTTGAGTGCCTGTCGCGATGAGTCGGAGGTATAGTGTGAGTAGTTTGACTCGACGACAGCCTCTCCGACGTGGATATCCGCCATCAGTTCTGCCATGTCGTCAGGGCTGATGACATGACTCGGTACTCTGGTACACCCGCTTGTGGCGAACGCAGCTAACGCAAGCGCTATTGGCAGTTGTGGGCGTTTCATCGGCTGTTATTTTCGGCTTTGCCTTCACGACCGGTCTCAGTCACCGCCTTCTTGGAGCGGCGGCCGGCGAGGATGACATCAAAGATGATGATACCGAAGAACCCGACATTGATGGCCGCATCGGCAAAGTTGAACACCGGGTCGAAGAACGAAAACTCGGTGCCTCCTATCCAGGGCAGCCACGCGGGCCAGGTGAACGAGAACAGCGGGAAGTAGAACATATCCACTACCATTCCGTGCAGCAGAGGTGCGTAGCCGTGACCCCACGGGACGAAAGTAGCCACTTCGGGCGGAAGCGGATTGTTGAAGATTTCACCGTAAAACACGCAGTCAATTATATTGCCGAGCGCACCGGCTGCAATTAACGACAGACACACTATAAAACTTGTGCTGCTGCCGCTTTTGCGTACAAGCCGCGTGATAAGCCATATACATATGCTTACGACGATTATGCGGAAAAGCGTCAGAAACAGCTTACTGCCTATCTCCATGCCGAATGCCATCCCGTTGTTCTGTATGAATTTGAGATGGAACCATGACGTGATTTCCACATCCTCGCCCCAGAAGAACGAGGTCTTGACCCATATTTTGATAATCTGGTCGATTATGATTACTGACGCGCAAATTGCTGCTGCGAGCCACGCTTTCGATGTTTTGCTCATAAATCTGATTTGAGTCGGATTGCTGTTAGATGGCACCTGTTTTCGCACGAACGACTTCGGAGCCTGCCGGCGCCGAAGTCATGTCGTGAAATCAAATGCCTTTATGCCTGACGGTCAGTCGGTCGGGATAGGTTCGCTGCCGGATGTGGGACATGGTCTCACAGTCAGCGTTTGCCTGTCTTTGCCTCGACCGTGGTGGTTGCATGAGGTACGGCGCGCAGCCGCTCTTTGGGTATAAGCTGTCCGGTGATACGGCACACACCGTACGTTTTGTTTTCGATGCGCACGAGTGCCGCCTGCAGATGCTGGATGAATTTGCGCTGACGTTCGGCCAATCGCGCGGCCTCCTCCTTGTCGCGGGTGCCGGCTCCTTCCTCCAGAACCTTGAATGTCGGCGAGGTATCCTGTACGCCGTTACCGTCATTGTTCATTACCACGGCGCGGTAGTTTTCGAATTCGCGTGTGGCTTTGTCGAGCTTTTCAAGTATAAGGTCCTTGAATTCCTGCAGCTCTTCGTCGCTGTATCTAACTTTTTCAGTCATTTTTTTCGATTGTCTTCGGTTTAGACAGCCGCCAGTTGATACCGGGCGGCTGTCATGACGTTTAACAATGTAATTGCTGTATCGTACGGGCCTTACTCACGCAAGCGTTATGGCTACGTCTGCTTCAACACCGTCGAGATCGAGATGCTCGAGTCCTGTCTCTCCGAGAGCGGCTTTGTCGGCTACGGTTACCGACTCGGCAAGCACTTGTGCCGCAATGTAGTCGCCATAGCCTTTGAGTGTGGCGTCAATGTCCTCGTTGGCGGCGAAAACCAGGTTGATCCGGTCGGTGATTGCATAGTCGCGACTCTTTCGGATGTTCTGGACGCGGTTCACGATTTCGCGCGCGAGGCCTTCACGCTTGAGTTCGTCGGTGAGTGTCACGTCAAGGGCAACGGTAACTGTGCCTTCGTTTGCGACGAGCCAGCCGGGAATGTCTTCGCTGTAGATGTCTACGTCGCACAGTTCGATAGTGCCCGTGGCTCCGTCAGGTAACTGCAAATTGACATGACCGTCTTTTTCGAACTCTACTATTTCGGGAGTTGTCAGAGCGGTCAGCGCGGCAGCCACGGCCTTCATGCTCTTTCCGAATTTCGGGCCGAGTTTTTTGAAGTCGGGTTTGACGCGTTTTACCAGAACCCCGGCATCCGAACTTACTGCCTTTAGTTCCTTGACGTTCACTTCGCCGAGTACGAGTCTGCGTATCGATTCAAGACGCTCACGCTGCTCGCTGTCGGCTACGGGCACCATGATTTCGCCAAGTGGCTGACGCACCTTGATGTTGACCTTGCGGCGCAGGGCCAGTACCATCGATGTCAGTGTCTGGGCAAGAGCCATGCGTGCCTCCAGTTCCTTGTCGATTGCCTCCTTGTCGACTTCGGGGAAGGTTGCAAGATGCACCGAATTGTTGCAGTCGCCGGTGAGGTCTGTAAACAGACGGTCGGCATAGAAAGGCGCCAGCGGTGCGATGAGCTTGGCAACAGTA
>CAZETN010000048.1:0-8450 GCA_964514475.1 uncultured Bacteroides sp. | reverse complement strand
GGGGGGGGGGGGGGGGGGGGGGGGGGGCGGGGGGGGGGGGGGGGGGGGGGGGGGCGAGATGGCGCCACACATCCTGGCCATGGGCTACAAGGGCGTGCTCACCGAAGGCGCCAAGCACATCCTGGGATGGAAGTCACCCGACTATGTCTACGCCGCCGAGGCGGCACCGCAGCTTAAGCTGCTGTTACGCAATGCCAAACTCAGCGAGGACATCTCGCGCCGCTTCACCGATACATCGTGGGACCAGTTCCCCCTTACCGCCGACAAATACATGGACTGGATTTCGGCCACACCTCCCGAGGAACAGATAATAAACATCTGCCTCAATCTGGAAATCTTCGGTGGCACACACCCCGCTTCGTCCGGCATTCTGCAGTTCCTCGAGGCGCTGCCCCGTATGGCACAGCAGCGCGGTATCGAGTTCTGGACCCCCTCCGAGGCCATTGCCCGCATCAAGCCTGTCGACACCATGACAATCATGCACCCGATCAGCAACGCCGACGAGGCCCGCGACGTATCGGCATGGATGGGCAACAAACTGCAGAACGAGGCCATAAACAAACTGTACAGCGTGGCCGAGCGAGTACGTCTGTGCACCGACCGCCGCCTCAAACAGGACTGGTGGTATCTTCAGGCAAGCGACCACTTCTTCTATATGTCCACGAAACATACGGCCGACGGCTCGGCGCATGCCATGTTCAGCCCGTACGAGACGCCGTATCAGGCTTTCACAAACTATATGAACGTCCTTTCGGACTTCATCGTGCGCGTCGAAGACCAGTATCCCATGGAAATCGAGAACGAGGAACTCAACGCCCTGCTTACCACCATCCGCAACCAGGAACGCGAGATTTCGACCCTCAACAAGGAACTGTCGTCGATGCGCCAGAATATCGAGCAGTATAACGTGGAGCACGCCGGCCGCGAGCCCGAGAAGAAGACCCCGGCCAGGAAGACTTGCGCCACCAGAAAGGGTGCCTCCGAAAAGAAACCCGCGGCTAAGAAAGCCGCTTCCAAGAAAAAATAAGAGGTTGCCTCATATGCTGCGGCCTGCCGTCCCTGCCAACGGAACGGCAGGCCGTATTGTTTAAAGCCGCACGCGCGGGCGCCGGACATGTGGCGGCGTACCGGACACAGTAGTGCAAGTGTCGCACAAAATCGCTTGGTGATTGTTAAAATTATGTCTACTTTTGCATAAGTAAGTTGAAGAAAACAGCTTATAGGAATTTTGAAAGCATCACGAGATGATTTTTGGACTCGGGTCAAGGTCGTCCGGTGAGCGGAACGACTGAACTGAAACGCGAAAAGCACCCACCTGAAGCTTCAAAATCACATAAGTAGACAGACTTACTTGACTGAAACTGATTTTTGAAACTTACACACTGACTTGGAAATATACTGATGAAAAAGATTTTAGGATATATCGCCGCGGCTGTTGTGGCTGCCGGCGTCGTGCATGCCGCAAACCCCAAGACCGAAATCGCCAGAAACCTGCTGACATTCGGCGACCTCTACAAGACGCTGATGACCCAGTATGTCGACACGCTTGACGCCACCGAGACAATGCGCACCGCTATCGACGCCATGCTGGGCAATATCGACCCGTACACCGAGTTCTTCAGCTCGGACGAAGCCGACAAACTCACCTCAATCTCGTCGGGAGAGTATTCGGGCATAGGGTCGGTGATACAGAAACGCGACACGGTCATCGTAATGGCCGAACCGGCGTGGAACTCGCCCGCCATGCGTGCCGGAGTGCGTCATGGCGACATACTGCTGCAGATTGACGACACGGTAATCGACAAGGACTTTCCGATTGACGAGGCGTCCAAACGCCTCAAGGGCAAAGCCGGTACGCGCCTCACCGTAAAGGTGCGCCGTCCGTATATGCCGGCGGATGCCGATTCGATTTTCGACATCGAGATAGTACGCGGAACAATTGCCACCGATGCCGTGCCCTACTACGGCATGGTCGGCGACGGCATAGGCTACATCGCCGTCACCACTTTCAGCGAAAAAACCGGCAAAGACTTCCAGAACGCCCTGGCCGACCTGCGCCGTCAGTACGGCGGCAAGGAACTTAAGGGACTTGTGGTGGACATGCGCAACAACGGCGGCGGCCTGCTGACATCGGCGGTAGACCTTGTGTCCAACTTCGTGCCCCGCGGAACCTCTGTCGTGACGATGAAAGGCCGTGACCGGCTCGATACGCGCACTTACAAGACCACCCGCAACCCCATGGCGCCGGATGTGCCCCTGGTGGTGCTGACCAACAGCAACACCGCCAGCTCCGCCGAAATCTTTACCGGCGCCCTGCAGGATCTTGACCGCGCCGTGGTTGTCGGCGAGCGCTCATACGGCAAAGGTCTGGTGCAGACGCCCGGCCGCATGCCGTACAACGCCATGGTAAAGGTGACTACGGGCCGTTATTATCTGCCTTCGGGACGCCTTATCCAGGCCATCGACTACCGCCGCCGAAACTCCGACGGCTCGGTGGAGCGCATCCCCGACTCGCTGACGACAGCGTATCAGACACGTCTGGGCCGCGAGGTACGCGACGGCGGCGGTATCACTCCGGACGTGGCCATCCCCTCTGAAGAGGTGTCCCTGCTTGAATACGGTCTGGTCGCCGACCGCTGGGTATATGATTTTGCCAACAAAGTCGCCAACAACACTGCAGTGAAACCCGACGTGGACTCGTGGCATGTGACCGATACGCTGTTCGAAGCGTTCAAACGTTTCATCGACCCCACGAAGCTTAAATACGACCGGCCCACGACAACAGCCATGGACTATGTGCGCAAGGTGGCCAAGGCCGAGGGCTATGCCGACAACGACTCGGTGACGCAGACTATAGCGCGGCTTGAAAAGATGATGACACGCGACCTCATGAAGGATATGGATTACCACCGCAAGGCTATCACGGACCAGCTCGAGCAGGAGCTGGAGGCGCGCTGGTTCAGCACGGCTGACATCGTGCGCCGCGGTGTGTCCGACGACCGTGACGTCAGCGAGGCCGTGGCCATCCTCGGCGATCAGCGACGTTACGCTGGTCTGCTTGCTCCGGGCACGAAGGTAGGCAAAGCCCCCGAACCCCAGAAGGAGGTGGACAAGTAAGCCATGGAGCTGACCGAAATAACACACCTGTTTCTTACGGCGGCGCGCAAGGAGGCCCTCGAGGACATGCTGCGCCGCAAGTCGTCGGAGGCCTGCGGACTTGCAGGGTCATCGGCGGCCGTGCTCATAAGTTCCATACCGCGGCGCAAGGTTCCGGTGCTTGTCGTAGGCGACGATGCCGACGACGCCGGCTACCTGTACCACGACCTTTGCCGCCTGTGCGGCGAGGAGGCGGTGGCGTTTATGCCTTCGGGTTACCGACGCGCTCTCAAGTATGCCCAGCCTGACGAACCGGGCCGCATTCTGCGCACCGAGACGCTGGCACGTCTCGCCGCCGCCGACCGCAGCCTCCGCTTTGTGGTGACGCATCCCGAGGCCATGGCCGAGCGTGTGGCTGCCCGCGATGACCTGGGGCGCCATACGCTGACACTTTCCACTGACAGGCCGGCGCACCTCACCGATGTGGTGAAGTGGCTGCGCGACAACCACTTCGTCACTACCGACTATGTATACGAGCCGGGCCAGTTTGCCTTGCGCGGCTCCATCCTCGATATTTTCGGCTACTCGCTCGAACTGCCGGTGCGTCTCGACTTTTTCGGTGACGACATAGACTCGATACGTACCTTCAATGTCGAGACCCAGCTTTCGCAGGACCGCCTCGACAGTATCAGCATCGCCGCCGACGCCGCCCGTGCCACACAGGGAAGTCTGTCTCTCCCCGAATTCCTTGACCCGTCCACGCTGCTGGTGGTGCGCTCAGACGCGGATACCACGGCACGTGTGCGTGCTATCTGTGCCGACGGCATCTCCGAGTCCGCTCAGCTTACAGCGGCCACTGTCAACGCCGACGAGTCGGCACGCGCCAAGGCCGCTATCGCCGCCGCCAGGGCCGACCTTGTCAGCATAGACGCCTTCGATCAGGCATGGCACCGTCTGCGGCGCCTGTCGCTGAACGCGGCTCCGCCGAAACCCCAGGACGCCAAGGCCGTGGGTTTCGGGTGCTCGCCGCAGGCTATTTTCCACAAAAACTTCGACCTCATCGGCAAATCCTTCGCCGATTTCACCGCCCAGGGTTACAGGTTGTACATACTCAGCGACTCTGAGAAGCAGTTCGTACGTCTGCGCGCCATATTCGAGGACCGCGGCGAGAATTTCAGTTTCGAGCCGGTGACAGGGACACTGCATCAGGGCTTTGTCGACCATGTCGCCAAGGTGTGCGTATTCACCGACCATCAGATATTTGACCGTTTTCACAAATACTCGCTCAAGAGCGACCGTGCGCGTTCGGGCAAGCTTGCCCTGTCGCTCAAGGAGCTGTCGGCCATCGAGGTCGGCGACTATATAGTGCATGTCGACCACGGTGTGGGCCGCTTCGGCGGCCTTGTGCGCACAAACGTCAACGGCCACGCTCAGGAGATGATCAAACTCATCTACCAGAACGAAGACACGGTATTCGTGTCCATCCATGCCCTGCACAAACTTGCCAAGTACCGCGGCAAGGAAGGTGTGCCGCCGAAAATCAACAAGCTCGGCACCGGCGCCTGGAACAAGATGAAGGAGCGCACCAAGAGCAAGCTCAAGGACATAGCCCGCGACCTGATACGCCTCTATGCCGCCCGTAAGGACGAGAAGGGTTTCGCTTTCTCACCCGACTCATACCTGCAGCATGAACTTGAGGCGTCGTTCGTATACGAGGACACCCCCGACCAGCTCACCGCCACCCAGCAGGTAAAGGCCGATATGGAGAGTCCGCGCCCGATGGACCGTCTTGTCTGCGGCGACGTAGGCTTCGGCAAGACCGAAGTGGCCGTGCGCGCCGCCTTCAAGGCCGCCACCGACGGCAAGCAGGTAGCGGTTCTCGTGCCGACGACGGTACTCGCTTATCAGCACTTTCATACATTCAGCGAGCGTCTGAAAGATTTTCCTGTCCGGGTCGACTACCTGTCCCGGGCACGTACGCCGAAGGATGTCAAGGCCATACTCGCCGACCTGGCCGACGGCAAGATAGATATCATAGTTGGCACTCACAAACTTATCGGCAAGAATGTCAGGTTCAAGGACCTTGGTCTGCTGGTGGTCGACGAGGAACAGAAATTCGGGGTAGCCGTCAAGGAGCGTCTGCGCCAGCTCAAGGTGAATGTGGATACGCTGACGATGAGCGCCACGCCCATACCGCGTACCCTGCAGTTTTCGCTGATGGGCGCGCGCGACCTGTCGGCCATAACCACGCCTCCGCCAAACAGGTATCCCATCATCACGCAGGTAAGCCCCCTCACCGACGAGCTTGTGGCCGAGGCAATCAACTTCGAACTGTCGCGCAACGGGCAGGTGTTCTTCATCAATAACCGTATCGAGGGGCTGGTGCAGCTCGAGACAATGATAAAGCGTCTTGTCCCCGATGCCCGGGTGGCTGTGGGACACGGACAGATGCCCCCCGAAAAGCTCGAGCAGACCATTGTCGACTTCGCAAACCACGACTATGACGTGCTGCTGGCTACCACAATCGTCGAGAGCGGCATCGATATGCCCAATGTCAACACGATTATCATCAACAACGCACAGAATTTCGGACTGTCCGAGCTTCATCAGCTCCGAGGCCGTGTCGGACGCTCGAACCGCAAGGCCTTCGCCTATCTTACCGTGCCCTCGGGACTGAGTCTCACGCCTGTGGCACGGAGGCGTCTGCAGGCAATCGAGAGCTTCAGCGACCTGGGCTCGGGCATCCATATAGCCATGCAGGATCTCGACATCCGCGGTGCCGGAAACCTGTTGGGAGCCGAGCAGTCGGGATTTATCGCCGACCTCGGATACGAGACTTATCAGAAAATACTTAAGGAGGCCGTCATCGAACTGCGTACCGAGGAGTTCGCCGCACTCGACGACGAGTCAAAGGCCGACAACTCGGTAACCGGCGACGGCAACGAGGAATTTGTGGCCGACACCACCGTAGAGAGTGACCTCGAACTGCTGCTGCCGGCGACATATGTGCCCCAGGAGAGCGAGCGTATAAACCTGTACCGTGAACTCGACGCCATAGACAGGGACGACGATATAAAGGCCTTTGCCGCACGTCTGCGCGACCGCTTCGGTCCCCTGCCGCACGTGACCGAGGAACTTATATTAGTGCCGCGGCTGCGTCGCATGGCACGTCATCTCGGTATAGAGCGAATTCTGCTCAAGCAGGGCAAGATGTACACTTATTTTGTCAACGATGCCAACAAGGCCTATTATCAGTCGAAGGCCTTCGGCCGAATGCTCTCTTACCTGCAGCTCAATCCGCGCCGTGTGCAGATACGCGAAAACACCATGTCCGGAGGCACCGTCAAACGGTCGTTCGCCATCGCCGGTGTCCCCACCGTCAGCGCCGCCGTCACCGTCCTCGACACCATACTCACCCTCCCCTCCGCCTGAGTCAATCAGATATTGAGCGCCGTCAGTCTTCGTCGGGTTTGCCCAGGAGCGTGGCGGAGGTGGCGTCCGTGACAGTCACGCGTACGGTGTCGCCGGGGCGGTGGGTGCCGCGTGCGAAGACCACGGCCTTGTTCTGCGACGTGCGTCCCACAAGCTGGTCGGTGCTGCGTTTCGACACGCCCTCGGCCAGCACCTCGAATGTCTTTCCGATGTCGCGGCGGTTCGACTGCAGCGAAAGTTCGTTCTGCAGCGCTATCATGCGGTTCAGACGGTCGATTTTGACCTCCTCGGGAATGTTGTCGGGCATTACGCGCGAGGCCAGCGTGCCGGGGCGTTCGCTGTATTTGAACATGAAAGCCGAATCGAAACCAACCTCGCGCATCAGCGACAGGGTTTCCTGAAAATCCTCCTCGGATTCGTCATGGAAGCCGGTGAACATATCGGTGGTGATGGCGCAGTCGGGCATGGTGCGGCGTATCGCGGCTATGCGGCCCAGGTACCACTCGCGTGTATACTTGCGGTTCATGGCCTTGAGTACCTTGTCCGAACCCGACTGCACCGGCAGATGTATGTGACGGCAGATGTTGGGTTCGGAGGCCATTACGGCAATCGTCTCGTCGGTCATGTCCTTGGGATGTGAGGTGGTGAAGCGTATGCGCATATCGGGGGCCGACTGTGCCACCAGTCGCAGCAGCTGGCTGAAATTCAGTTCCTTACCGTCCTCTCCGGTATAACGGTACGAGTTGACGTTCTGACCCAAGAGTGTCACCTCGCGATAGCCGTCGCGGCGCAGCCCGGCAACCTCGTTGAGGATGGAGTCGACAGGGCGGCTGCGCTCGCGGCCACGGGTGTAAGGTACGATGCAGTACGAGCAGAAATTGTTGCAGCCGCGCATAATCGACACGAATCCGGCTACTGTGGCGCGTCCGATGCGCTTGGGCAGAATGTCGCGGTAAGTCTCGGTAGTGCTCAGCTCCACCGACATCGCGGGGTGGCCCGCGTCGGCCTGGGCGAAGAGGGCCGGGAGGTCGAGGTAGTTGTCCGGACCGGCGACTATGTCGACACCGTAGCTGTCGATGAGCGACTGGCGCGTCCGTTCGGCCATACATCCGATTACGCCTATCAGCAGACGCGGAGCGCCCCGGCGTGCGTTGCGTACGGCGGCAAGCTGATGCAGACGGTTGGCGATTTTCTGCTCGGCATTGTCGCGTATCGAGCACGTGTTGAGCAGGATGGCGTCTGCCTCGTCAAGGTTTTCGGTAAGGGTGTAGCCGGCCATGTCCAGTATCGAGGCCACTACCCCGCTGTCGGCCACATTCATCTGGCAACCGTATGTTTCGATAAACAGACGGCGTTGTGTATCTGATTTTTGGAGACTTGTCATAAAGGGACGATTTGTGGCGGGGTGGCACATTTCAAGCTGAAAAATTTGTGCAGTTGCGCCATTATTTCTAATTTTGTGCAAAATTACGAAAAAAGCCCCTCGGGGACAATATTTTTCGCAGGTTTTCGCTTTAGGACGAAGCCTGCGGACATACCTGAAAAACTCAATTGACTGTAACCTATTAATCAAAAAGCGACAAAAATGTCTTTCAACCACATCACACCCGACGAAGCCGCCGAGATTATCCAGCACGACGCAACTCTCGGTCTGTCAGGATTTACCGCTCCCGGTACCCCCAAGGGCGTAACCGAGGGCGTAGGCCGCAAAGCCATTAAGGAGCACGAAGCCGGCCGCGAGTACAAAGTCAATATCTTCACCGGCGCCTCGACCAACCGTCACGTCGACACTCTGCTGGCCGAGAACAACGCCATCAACCGCCGCGCGCCCTATCAGAACCTGCCCGTTTCGCGCGCACACATCAACACCCACGATATCCACTACTTCGACCGTCACCTCAGCGAAATGTCGCAGGAGGTAC
>CAZETN010000047.1:0-8620 GCA_964514475.1 uncultured Bacteroides sp. | reverse complement strand
CAGTTTCTCCTTTATGCGGCACTCCATCTTCATGGGAAAACAGCCGAAAACAGGGGCATTGACCATCGTCGCTTTCTCCGGCTTCCATCCCGTACGGGCAATTTTGCCGGGATTTGTCTTGCCGCTGACAAGCCCCACGTAATCGGCGCCGACAAGTGTTTCCTCGGTAGCGAACGCCACTGTGAACTCACCGCATCGGTTAAGGTTTTCGGTGGTGGCGTGCGCGCCCATCGAGATCATGATTTCGTTATAGTCCCATTGTCCTCCCCAGGCGGCATTCATGGCGTTGGGAGTACCGTCGGCGTTGTACGTGCCGATAATGAGCACGGGCTGAGGCAGCATCCATGCTTTTGGCTTGAAGTTCTTCATATGGTTATGATGAGGGTTATTCGGTTAGTCATTCAGTCTCCGCAACTGTCCAGCCCGAGCTGTACATCGAGGTCATCCTCATTCACAGCCGCGCAGTCGGGGTGCGGGGGTATGCGTTTTATCAGCCTTGCCGGGTTGCCGGCGACTATGGTATCGGCAGGCACATCTTTTGTCACGACACTGGCGGCGCCGACCACAGCGTTTTCTCCGACAGAAACTCCCGGCAGAATGGTTGCTCCGGCGCCTATCCACGCGTTTTTGCCTATATGCACCGGCCGGCATGTTATAATCCGGCGTTCGTAAAGGTCGTGATTATTTGATATGAGCTGTACGTTGGCGGCAATCATAGCTCCGTCGTCAATCGTTATACCTCCGGCCGACATCATAAGGCATCCGGGCATAACTACAACGTTGCGGCCAATCCGTACCTTATGTGGCCTTACGGCAGTAAGAGGGGCTTCGACCCGGCTGCCGCTCCCCATGTCGGGAAAAATGCGGTGCATAAGGCTGTCATATTCGGATGTGCCGGGCATCGTATGATTGAAGCTGAATATCAGTCGGGCGTGGCCGGCGGCGAGGGCAAGGTCGTCGGCGCTCTGCCGGCTGACATCAATCCTTACCTCACGGGCCTCGATGTCATTCATTTCTTTTTCCATAACTGCTTAACGCTTAAAATGTCATTGTTGTTTGCGCTTGGGGGCATAGCGTGCACGGACTATATCATAGGAGCGGTCGATACGGCCAAAGACCTCGGAGTCGGAAATGTCACCTCCAAAATCAAGCTGCGCCCAAAATCTGGCATCGAGATTGAGCGGGCGGCTCACCGATGAACGGCCGAGCCATATTTCGGCTACCTCTTCTGCCGTAGCCTTAACAGTAACATATGCGAAATCGTCCATATCGACCAGACAGAACATGTGGTCGAAAATATAGAAGACGAGAATGGACTCGTATCGACGCGCAAATTTTCCGAACGGGGTCTTTTCGGTAACGCCCGCTTTCGAAAGACAATATTCTCTGAGTTCCTCTATATCCATTGTCTGACAGTGTCATTAAGTCGTGCGAACCTCAGACGGCAATGCCATGCAGATACAGTCAATGGTAATCCGTCTCGATAAAGTCCACGACCGAGGCGGGCACATAGAGAGGCTTCTGCTGTGTGTCGCCGCTGACCGAAATCCTGATGCCCTGGCCGCCAAGGGTGGCATTGATTTTTCCGATAGGATTTTCCATAAACGACCGGCGTGCCTTCAGGTAGTCGATACGGCTTGTGTGCTCGTACTGGTCGGCAAGGTACACCGGGCCCATTTCCTCGTCGGTCTGCTGAATGCCTGTCACGGTGAAACGATATTGCCCGAGGGCGTCGGCAGCCTCGAGAATCAGTCCGGGGAGGCCGTCGAATTTCCAGGGTCCGTTGTGCACAGGGATTTCGGGCGCAAACCAGACTGTCCATGTGCGGCCATGATAGGCGGCTGTGGCCATGACGCATTCATAACCCAGCACCACGCGGGTGGAGTCGCCGACCTGCCAGTCGAGCGCCCCTGTCGCCTCTTCGTAGACGTACTTGTCGAGGCCGGACACATCGTAGTGCCTCAGTCTGTTGTCTTCGAAAGACTTCTCTACATAACATTTTCCGTCGCGTCGCGGCAATTTGTCGTAATTGCCCGAACTCACCGCCGCGAGCTGCATCTCCTTGAGCCTTGCCTTACCTTCGGGACTTGATTCGAGCGAGTCAAGGGACTGCGTCGTCGGCGAGTAGAACTTTGACCGGCCGGCGTTAGCCAACAGGATATACCGGTTTGTCACTGAGGCTTTATCGTCCCTGAAACTGGGGCCGCTGAACTCATAGCTCACCTTAATGTCGGCTGTCCGGGCCAATGCGGCCGCCGCGACAAAAGGAAGGAGACCGAGCAGAATAATTCTTTTCATTTTCATATGTCTGTATCTGAAACCGTCTGTTGAATTCAGTAATCAGTTTCCCAAGCTCTCTTACGGCGGTCATATTTAGGCAGGCCAGCCGATGTGCCGTCGCCGTTGAGCTTTATTCCCTGCGCCGCAAGTATGCTTTCAAGGTTATTCTGATAGTGCTCGCGGTCTGCCAGCAACTTACGCCGCTCGCCCATGCTGTATTCGCTGACAGAGTAAACCTCAGGTACCGGCAAGGGGGTCATACCGGCTTCCTCCGCTTCGATAACGAAGCCGTCTCCACCCTGGGCCGCAAGAATCAGACCCGGCAGTCCGTGCAGCTTCCAGGGGCCGTCCTGGACGGGGATTTCGGGGGTAAACCATACTGTCCAGTCACGTCCGTGATAGGCAGTCCGCGCCATCAGGCACTCATGGCCAAGAATGGTTCTGGCCGAGTCCGGCACCACTGTCCACTGCATGTCGCCGTCCGCTTCGGTATACCGGGCGAGCCCCCCGGCATAATAATCATATACGCACAGCATGCCTTCGTCGCGGTTCTTGGCCACATACAGATACTCGCTCTTTTCGGGGGCAAGCCCCAGCTTGCGGCCATCGTAAGTGACGGTGCCGTCGGGCTGCTCCACACGCCATGCCTTGAGCTGGACCTCGCGGAGGCGCGCTTTCCCTTCGGGAGTTGAGTTGCACGAGTCGACATACAGGCTCATCTTGTTATAATACAACGACTTTCCCTGCCCGGCGACCAATGTCATCTCGCTCGAATACGGGTCGCCGCTGTCAGTGTCGCAATTGGTAACCCTATAGGTCACGGCAACGTTTGTCTGGGCAGATACCGCGATAGCGGCGACTGCGGCTGAGGCGGCGGTTACAATCCTGTTCATTTTATTATTTTCTTAAAGTTACGGAAATCAGAAACTGGCGTCCGCGCAACATACGGCTGCTCTCAAACGACGACAGCTGCGAATACGTTGTGTATCCGTACCGCCGTCTGTCAAGTATGTTGTTGAGCGATGCGCCGATTTCGATGCGTTTTGTGGGCTTGTATATAAGTTTTGTATCAATCATCACCACGTTTTTGTACGAGCCTTCGGCCACTTCGTTGCGGTAGTGCTCGCCCCCGACACGCCACTGCCACTTGCTGTGAAAGCTGTAGTTCAGGTCAAGCTCGTTTGTCAGGGCCGACAGCCACGGCGACGGGACGCCGTTCATTGCCAGACGGCTGTCCGAATATCTGATGGCGTATTCGAAGCTGAACCGGCCGCCCGCCGAACCGCTTACCTTTCCTCCGAGGCTCCAGCCCGAACTGACTGACTCCACCGACTGCAGCTGCGACATAAGGCGCGACTTGCTGCGGCTATACGAAGCGTTCAGATTACAGCTGCCCTGCATGAAATCGAGCGTCTTGCCGACGTTACCCATCGCCATCAGCGAATTCGAGTCATTGTCGGCATCGGCGTAACTGTATACCGCGTAATCGCCATACAGCTGTTGCGACAGCGTATACGGCAGGTGGCTCCACGACTGCATCACCGTTCCGTTGGCAAACAGACCGCGACGCGTATGCTTATACTGGAAGCTCGCCGAAATGTGTCGCGATGTCGAGCTGTAAAAATTGTCCACACCTGTCTTAAGCGTCCGGTAATCCGTCATTATAAGCCCCGGATAAACGAGACTGAGGTCCATCGGCGACCGTCCGAATCCGCCGCGCAGGGCACATGCGATGCGGTTGTTGGGCTTCCAGTTGAAACTGAGCGATGGTGACAGATATCCTTCGTCATGATTGGCTATGGCTTTGTCAAAAGAGTAATGGACATAGCTCAACGGCATGCTGAGCACTATGTCGACCCGGCGTACCCAGTATTCGAGTTTCGGCGTAGCGTACACCGTTAACGAATTGGTGTGCACTACATTCGTCGTCAGCCCGGGCACCTCCGCCGGTAATTCAGGCAGGCTTGAGTTCATTGAGCGCCAATACCCCTTGAAACCACCTTCGAGGCTGACGGTCAGCCCCTTTAAGGTAAAGGCATAGGACACGCTCTCGCGGGTATGGAACGAGTGGTCGCCCACATGTTGCCGCAAACAGCGGCCGTCCGTATCAAGATCCAGCGTCTGCGGCAGCGACTCCCACTCGTTGGAGCTTTCGAGAGTGACAAGATGCCTGCCCTTGAAACGTCGGATCAGCTTCAGGCTGTTGCCTACATAGTATTCGGGCAATTCAGCCTTCTGGCCGCTGACAATCGAGCCGTCGGTATGCAGCCTGATATCGTTCCAGCCGATATCAGTCCTTAGGGTATTGTTGACGAATGTCGTCTTGCCGTTGAACTCATATATGAACCGTGCGCCCAGCGAATGCGTGTGCTCGGTGCCGTCCCTGTCCTCCGTGACAACCCGGTTGCCGCCTTCAAGAAAATAGGTTGTGGTGTTCGTCGCCTTCGCGGTTACGCGGTTGAACGAGTAATCCACATTGGCCTTGAACTCGCCGCTGCCGAGTTTCCACAGGCTGTTGGTGGAAACAAGAAACGACCGGTTGAAATATGTGCGTTTCCTGTCAAGGGACGGCACGGCGGGAAGTGATACACTGACATAGCGGCTTAAGTCCGTACCGCGTCTCAAGGCAAAAAAATCGGTCTTCGAGGCCGACAGGTCCTCGCCGGTATTGTTGGTTCTGAATGTCGTCAGGTTCTGAAATCCCGGCATCACGGCCATCGCAAAAAGCTCGCCGTCCCATACGGCTCCTTCGGGTTGCCACGACCATCCGCCGCCGGCATCGCCATGTAACGACCACGTGGCCTTTGCCTTGTTTTTGAGCTTAAGGTTGATTGCAGCCTTGTCCGAGAACGAAATGCCCGAAAGCACCTGCATGGGCTGGTGATTTTCCATTACCTCCACAGCGCCCACATCCTCGTGGCTGATGCCGTTTGTGGCCAGCCCGTACTTGCCGCCGAGCATATCCGACCCTTCGATATAGAATTTGTTTATATCCTCGCCCTGATACTGTATCTTGCCGCTTTCGGCCACATCGACACCCGGCATACGTTTGAGCACATCGCCTATGCTGCGGTCCTGCGACTGCGCGAAGCTGCCGACGTTATAGGTCAAGGTATCGCCCTGCTCGCGGATGCGGTCTGCCTTTACGGTGACCTCGCGGAGCAGTGTGGCGCCAGGACGCATGCCCACTGTAACCGGCAGCGCGATGCTGTCAAGCGCAAGCGATTGTCTGGAAAAGCCCATCATCGACACTTCAAGGCGGCAACCCTCCGTTGACCGCACTTGTAACGAAAACTCACCGTCGGCCTTGGTCGAAGCGAATTTTATAATCTTTCTGTCGGCGCCTTTGACAATCACCGATGCTCCGGCAAGAGGTTCGCCATCGGTAATGTCCACAACCACACCGCGTACGTCAATCTGCGCAAATGCACTTGCGGCCGCCGACAGACATAAAATATATGCCAGCAAACGAAGCATATGTGTATGGCGGACTCTCATAAAAGAAAAATGTGATATTCGGTCATGGCCTCTATGCCCTGTACCACAGGCATCGACCCCGCAAAGATAACAAATTCCAACAGAAACGGGCCTGTCCGGCGACAAAACGACAGTTAAAAAAACAAAAATCATCAAAAAACAGCATCCCCGCCCTGTCATGCCGGACAGAACGGGGATGGATTTCACTCACACCGGGGTGCGGGTGGTATCAGGAACGCTCAGCGTACAAGTATCTTGGAGGCGTGACGGCCCTGCCGGCGGATATAGAACCCGGGAGTCAGGTTGGTCTCCGACACGCGCACACCCTGCAGCGTATAGATTTCGACAGGGGCATCGCTGTTGTCGGCCGAAACCGATTCCACGCCGGTAGTTCCGCCTGCCACGTTAACCTGCAAAGTACGCTCGGTAGGTGTGAAAACAAGTGTAAATTCGGGATTATTGAAGCCCACTGCCGTCTCGTAGGGATTGGCGGGATCGTTGGTGGTGAAGTGTATGGGCGTGGTCTGGTTGTCCGAGTTCTGCAGCGACAGCTTCTGACCGTTGGTCATTCTGACGGCCTGATGACTCATTTGCTGACGGTGCACCTGATGCGCGTAAAAACTGCGGCCTCCCACTGCGGCCTGCGCTTCGGCGCCGTCGGCAGCGGCATATTCGGCAGCCATTTCCTTTCGGATAACCTCATCGACATGAAACACACCGGTCATCGTATTCTTTTCAAGACGCGTGTTGCCGCTGAAATACACGATATTGAAGCAGGGGTCCGACGTGGGCACGCTCAGGGTGTACGTACCGTTGCCGTTGTTGGTGAACATGTACTCATAGGGGTTGGTTACATGATTGTTGCCCAGAGTATAATGATTTTCGCCGACAAGCTTGAAGTCGGGCGTCTCCTCGGCATAGTTGTAGACAACCTTCACATCGTTGACCGTCTTGCCAGACTTGAAGTACCCGCCGGCCACATCGGTGCCGATGCCGAAGTCGGTCACGCCGAAGTCAAACGGGTCTACTTCCCTGTCATTAACATATATCGCATACAGCGTATAGTCGTCGACCGTCTGCCGGGCCGTAATCAGGAAGTCGGTGATTGGTGGCGTTTCCGCCGTACATTTCAAAGCCGCCGATATAATTCAGCAGACGCGATGTCCAGCCTGTACGTGTTCCCATCACGCCGCGCTCCTTTGCCTCGCTTCCTGACTCGAATTTGCTGCAAAGGACTTTTGCCGTCACCGTCAGCACGCCGTTGCCGGCAACTTCGGCCAGCTGTTTTGCCGCGGCGTTGTCAATGCTCAGATAGCTCTGCTCGGCGGTGTTGAGGTAGCCATCGAAAACGGCAGTTGTCGACGATGGTGTTATGTCCTCGACTGACATCGTGCGGAAGTAAGCGCCGAACCGGTTGCCGTCGCTTTTTTCGTACAGGACGCCTACACTGCCGTCCTGCAGCCTTGTGAGGCACGAGTACTCGCCGTCATCAATGGTATTGGTCTGCACCCAGCTGCCGCCGGCGTCCGACGAGGCGTAAATCACAAGCGGCCTGTTGTTGATATAGTCGCCGCTGCGATTAAGGTTCAGCGACTGGAGCAGCCATTCGGTGCGGCCGTCGTCATACACAAGCAGATCGCCGTTACATCCCGACTCATCTATCGTGGCGCTGAGTACGCCAAAAGTCTTGCCACCGTCGGTCGAGCGCCAGAAGTTGCGATATTTGTAACCCGAACCGTTTCCGTTCTTGCGGCGGCTGAGCACAAGGCTTCCGTCCGAGAGCGACACGACATGCGACTCGTCTCCTTTCTCATATTCCTCGCTGACCTTGGTCCAGTTTTCGCCTCCGTCGGTGGTTTTGTACAGCACGTTCGAAATATAGCTCTTATACAAAAGGCTCGACATCTTGTTCGTACTTTTGCAGAGGACCACATACACGGCACCGTCCCTGTACAACATCGTGCCGCTTGAGGCGAAGCCGCGATAGTTGGTGTCCGGAACAAACTGGGAGGTCACGTCCTTAGGCTCGCTCCAGGCTGTATATTCGGGGTTTGTGGAATAGGAGACCCATATGGTACCCCTCTTGTTGGTCCCCCAGCTCTCGTCACCGACAAACAGAACGACAAAACGCCGGTTGCCCGCATCGTATGCCACGGCCACGTCGCCGTGCTGGCGGGTGAAGGACTCAGGCGCCAGGCGGCGTGCCTCGCTCCATGTGGCTCCGTTGTCCTTGCTTATTTTATAAAGTACATGCGCGATGCCGTTGTTGACACCGATGTCCGAACCGTTTTCGCCACGGTCGTCCACAAAGGCCACAAGTGTGCCGTTACCATCGTTGGCAAGCGCCGGAATACGATAGTGGCTTGTCTCGTCAGTGTTTGTCCCGCCGAACACGGAAACCGCGTCACTGATTGCAGCATCGGCTCCGGCGGCCACCGACATCATCCCTGCGGTCAGCATGGCTACCGCAAAAGTCCTGTAAATCTGTCTCATGTTTATATTGATTGGTTTAATCGTTGATACTATTTACTGTTTTCGCTCCTTTCGACCGTATTTGCGTCGATTTTATCGAAATCAGCACAAATTACTGACAAATTGCAAATGCAGCGTTCTCTATTGGATATAAGCGAACCCGTATCCATTTCTGGAGTACGGCACAATAAGGTTGATAAACGATTGAAATTGTACCCGCTGACAGTATTACGTATATCTGTCGGCTTTAACTATTCTCTTTGTTGTTTCAGCAATAAGGAGTCGGATTGGCTTTCCCCGCCTTTGTTTTTCTTTCAAAAAATCTGATTAAGTGTGTTCGAAAGATTCCAATAAGAAGTGCAACGGCCCTTTCCTCACTCCTCCTCAGGGG
>CAZETN010000046.1:0-8738 GCA_964514475.1 uncultured Bacteroides sp. | reverse complement strand
GTTTACCTGCCTTTCTTCGCAAACGTACTGGCGGGACATACCGAACGCCCCGACGTGCATATCGAGGACTGGCCCGACTATCCCTGGCTCGGGCTGCATGTGGACATATCACGCAATTATCAGACTCCGGCGACCATGGAGAAGGTGCTGGACATCATGGCAGTTCATCGCATGAACCGCCTGCACTTCCATCCCTTTGACGACGAAGCGTGGCGCGTCGAAATTCCCGGTCTGCCCGAACTTACCGAAGTGGCATCGCGCCGAGGATGGTCGGCCGACGGTGAAGACGACCATCTGTATCAGATTTTCGCCGGTGACGGCAACCCCGATACCGAGGCGGGTACAGCCAACGGCTACTGGACACGGCAGCAAGTCATAGACTTTCTGGGCAAGGCCAATGCGCTGGGAAACGAGGTGATTACCGAAATAGAGTCGCCGGGACATGCCCGGGCCGCCATCAAGGCTATGGAACGCCGCGCCAAAAACGGCGACCCGTCATACCGCCTTATACATGACGGCGACACCTCGCGCTATACCTCGGCCCAGTCGTACCACGACAATGTCATGAATCCCTCGTTGGCTGGCCCGTACAAGTTCATGGGTAAAGTCTTCGATGAGCTTATAGCCATGTACGGTGAGGCCGGCGTACCCATGCCCGGCATCCATATCGGCGGTGACGAGGTACCCCGGGGCGCCTGGAACGGCTCCGACTCGGTGAAAACCTTTATGGAGAAGAACGGTATAAACTCGGAGCGCGAGGTACATGCCTATTTTGTGCGCCGGATGGCAAAGATGCTTTCCGACCGCAAAGTGCCCATGTTTGGTTGGGAGGAGATTGCTGTCGGCCACGGTCCCGAATTCAATGCAGAAGTGGCTCCCGTTACCGGAGGTGTCAATGTATGGCACGACAGTACCGAAGCTACCGAGAAGGCCCTTAAAAACGGCTTTCCGGTGATTATCAGCAATGTAAATCGCTTCTATCTTGATATGGCCTATGATTATCACCCCGACGAACTGGGCCTGACCTGGGGTGGTACCGTGGACGAATTCGACGCGTTGGGCGGTTACCGCAGTGTCATGGTTCCGGTCGATGCAGACTCGGTGTCCGGAAAAGTCATCGGCGTGCAAGGTCAGGTATGGGCCGAAACAATCCGTTCGGACAATGACCTGTATTATCTGCTGTTGCCGAAACTCAGCGGACTTGCCGAGCGCGCCTGGAACGCCGGGCCTACATGGACCGAGGCTGAGTTCAACGCGATCATCGGCGAAAAGATACTGCCCCGTAGCAGCGTGCGGGAGGCAGGGCGTCTCCGCGCCCCCGGCATCAAGGAAATCGATGGAAAGGTGCATATGAACGCCCCATACCGTGGCGGTCAGATACGCTATACTACCGACGGCAGCGAGCCTACAGCCGAGTCGCCGCTGTATACCGCACCATTCAGTGCGGCAGCCGGCACCGACATCCGTGCCCGCTACTATCGTGACGGGCGCGTATCCAACACCACCATACTCGCGCCTGTCCGCTGAGCTGCCGGGCCGTACTCATAAACAACCGCCGCATCCGAGGCTTTCCGGGCCGGATGCGGCGGTTGTTTTTCTGATGGCTGAGGGCAGTAAAAAAGCCCCGGCCGTAACAGGTCGGGACTTTGGCTTTGAACGGGAGACTTCCGTCAGAGTGGGCAGGTGTTATTTCCGGACAATCTTGATGGCCGGATGGCAGTCGGGAGCCACAAGGTAGATGCCGGCAGGAAGAGACTCAAGAGACAGAGTGACAGCGCCATCGCGGGCGGTCGCCGAAGCCCGGAGGTTGCCCGAGAGGTCGTAAAGGTCGGCGCGTGTCAGCGCGGCTGCCGACATCCGGACTGTGCTGTTGTCGAGGTAGCTGAATACGAATTCGTTGGCTGCCACGTCTACTGCTGCCGACGGTTTTTCTTTGCCGAAATCGATATGCGACACATCGGAGCGGAGAAATTCCATTTCCTTGATATCGTCACCGGTGACGACGAGTTTGTCGTCGGTGACGTTGACCACGGGTCTGGAGGGCAGGTAAAATTTGCTCAAAGTGCCGTCGGTCTTATTAATGTTGACTACAGTCACGGGCTTTGAGTCGTCTTCGGCTCTCATTACGGGGGCCATGACGACTGACGTCAGCGCGACAATCATTGTTAATAAAGTCTTTTTCATTTAACTGTGTTCTGGGCGGTCACCGTAGGGGGACCGCGGATTTAACGGTGTTTGTTACAGGACGATTTTTACAACATCCGAACCGATGCCGACCACAAAGATGCCGTGTCCCCATGACGAGGCATCGATTGAGGTGAGGCCATTGTTTACGTGATGTGTCGCTATCAGTGCTCCGGCCGTGTTGTACACATTGGCCACGGTGCCGGACATGTCGCCGCCGAGAGCCACGTAAACGGTCGAGCCTTCAGCCCACACGCGTGGATGTGTGTCGGAGAGCGAGGGCAGGGGAGCCTCGGTACCGGCAAGTGCCACTGCTCCCTTGACGGCGCCGAGGGTGTTCACGGTGCCGGCTCCGTAGGCGTTGTTGGGCAGCGTGCCCATGAAGTCGCGGGTATCGGCCGAGGCCATGATAATGTCACGGGCCTGTTCGGGAGTGAGCTGCGGATTGGCCTCGAGCATCAGAGCCACTGTACCGGCCACGAAGGGCGCCGCCATCGAGGTGCCGGTATTGTAGATGTAATAGTAGTTGATGTCGTTGTCGCGGACATATCCGCAGGTAAGGTACATGAGTTGTTCGGTGGTGGCGCCGGCCGACGTCAGGTAGTACTTGTTGAAGGCTGAAATCACTGGGTTGCCACCGGCAAGGATATGAGGAACAGTGCGGCCGTCGGCCGTGGGACCCATGCTGGAGAAGTAGGAGCGCTGTCCGGCGTGGAAGTCGGGGTTTTCGTCGGGACGCGCGTATTCGCCGTTCGAGAAGTCGATGCGCTGGCGTGCGTCGAAGGCTCCGACTGAAATGATGCTCTTAGAGGTGCCTCCTATCTCGCCTACCGTGTACTCGGTGTCGCCGTCGGTCCATCCGTTTTTGCCGTTCGACGAGAACTCGTTTGAGCCGTAGTTCCATAAGTGTACGGTCTGACCTTCCTCGCCCTCGACGACAATACCGAGCAGACGACCGGTGCTGACCTCGTATACCGACGAGCGCACCTCCACGTGTGGCTGTCCGTTGAGGGGATTTCGTTCGGCCACAATCACGGCCGAGGCGTTTATGCCGCAATCGGCCAGGGTAGGCTCGAACACTACCATGTTCTCGTCAGCGGTAGCGGCCGCCTCAGATTTCATGACAATGTTGCCCTTGAGGGCGTTTACCACGCAGAGGCTGACCTTGATGTCTGAGCTTTCGGAACCCCAGATATCCAGATAGTGCTTGTCGTGATTGGCGACAGCCGACCGCGTCAGCATCGATTTAAGGGTCTTGTCCGTTTCGGTGAAGGTGCGGGAGGCATGCAGGCGCACGCTGCCTTCGTTGCCGCAGGCGCCCACGACAATTCGTCCCGGACCCGACAGACCGTCGATAGTGCGGTCGAGCAGCGATGTGCCGTTGTGAGGCCCAATGTGGTCGCCGAGGCTCATGTTGATGACGCATGGCTTGCCGGCTCTGTCGGCATAGTCGAAAATGTACTTGATGGCATCGGGGATGGCTGTGGACGACTCCTGGTCGACACTGACAAACACTATGTCGGCATCGGGAGCGACACCGTAGCAGGGTTCCAGAACCTTGTTGGCTGTCAGCAACGGCGAGCGTTGGCCGCCGGCGGCGGTGCCTGTGGTGTGGCCTCCGTGATATTCGGAACTGGTGTCGTACGTGGCTTCCCTGATGGCGTCGGGAGTAATATACTCCACACCGTATCCGAACTCGGCGGGAGGGGTGCCGAAGTGCGAAATCTGGTTCCACACAGCCTTGATGCGGCAATTGCCGTCGCTGTCGCGATAAGCGGGATGATTGTACTCGATACCAGTGTCAATCATTCCCACGACAATGCCGCTGCCAGTATACGGACGCGGCAGTTCGGAGCCAGTGTTGGCGTGTACCTTGTCCACGCCGGCTATGCCGCGGGTATAGTCGTTGAGCAGATTGACGCGGTTTCCGGGAGCGATATATCTGACTCCCTCTACTTCGCCGGCGCGTTGCAGTGCGTCGACGGGGACGGTGGCGGTGCGGAAACTGCCGTGATTGTGGTGGAACACCACCCCGATAGCCTCAAGCCGGGATACAGCCTCGTCGTCATCGAGGACTATGTATGCCTCTACGGTCTCGGGTACGGGAGACGGTGCCCGGCGGCGTCCGCCGTCAAATGTCTCCAGGGAGTCGCCGCATGCCTTCTGTCTGAGTGTCAGCAGAGCACCCGGCGACAGTGTGCGTCCCTGGACGGCAAAGCCGCACCCAAGAGCCACCGCAAGTATGCCTGTTATTAACTTTTTCATCAGCAGTAGTTTTTGTTTGTCTGTCAGAGACCGGAGCATGCGCCTTTATAGTCGATGATGACGCGCGCGGGGGTGCCTCCCTGTGTTGTGCTGCCGCCGGTGATGTAGCGGTTCACAACATTAGCCTTTACAGTGACGGTGCCGTCGCCGTTCTCGACAATCTGCATGGTGCCCTCGATGCCGCGGTTGCGCCACTGGTCGTTGGGGCCCGAAACCTGAATGTAGCTTCCGAAACGGAAGGTGAACTGGGGTGCTTTATCAGCCGGTACCTCGGTATAGTTGGCGAAGTTGATTTCCTGACCGAGGAATTCGGGGAGGAACTCTATGTAGTAGTTCGAACCGTAGAAGTCGTCGTCATCGAAAGTCATGACATATCTGAGGTAATTACCGCTTGTCTTCTTGGTAATTCCGGTGATGGCGAGATTGTTTGTCAGTACGCCGTCGGCGTTATAGTACTCGGCGGTGTTCTTGGCCGGGATTTCGAGACCCTCGCAGGCGCCGGTATATTCAAGGGTCACACGCTCGGGAGTGCCGCCGGCCGAACCCCAGTTGCTGTACTTGTTGGTGATGTCGACATTGATGGTCACGGTGGCGTCGTCGTTTTCGAATACCTCGATTGTGCCTTCAAGACCCGAGAAGCCATAGCGGTCGTTGTTACCATAGATCTGGATGCTGTTGTATTTGAAAGAGCAGACGGGTGTCACGGCAGCCTTCTCGAGGGTGGCGAGATCGATCTTCTTGCCAACATATTCCGGGTCAATCGAAACCTGACAGGTGATGTAGTCGTGTGCGTCGTCAAGGACAGCGGTATAGAGATTGTGGTTTTTGGTGGGTGTAGCTGTTGAAGTAGTCTTCTTGAAGCCGACAATCCGGGCTGACTGCGACAGTTTGCCATCCTTGTCGAAGTAGTTGACCTCGTTTTTGGGACCCGGGGTGGGGAAGAGCACCTCAAGGTCGGAAACGTCGGTGGGCATGCCGTTGTACGAGGCGCGTACCGACAGGCCGTCGGCCATGGTAACGTCGAGCTCGAGGGTCAGGATTCCTTTCGAATTGCGCGAGGTGGTAAGTGTGCCCTTTGAGACATCGGCATGTGTGGCCGATATTTCACCCTCGGTCCATTCGTATACGGCGAGCGTCACGCCAGAGTCGTCCTTGGCAAGGTCGATGTCGGGCTGAAACAGGGCTGCGTTTGCCACATCGAGTCTTACCATATATTTTCCGCTCTTGAGGTCGGCAAGTTCGGCCGTGTTTTCGGCCGTACCGAAAACGAACTGGGTGGGAGCGGCATCATCCTCGGCCACGACGCGGAACATGGTGCCGAGTGTCTGACTGCGGTACAGGTCCTGTCCGTCGGCACCGGTGATGAGCAGGCCGACAGTTTCCACGCTGCTGTCGAATGCGACTTTTGTGACGTCACCTACATTATATTCGACCTTACTGCCGTCCTTAAGGAACACGGTCATGGTTTCGACAACCTCGGTGTAGGCGTATGCCAGGGTGCCGGCCGATGCCAGCCCCAGAGCAATAAACAAAGATTTAGCTTTCATTTTAATTGTACTGATTGGTTCTGTCCCGGCCCGCGGCGTACGGCATCACTGAAGCCGCAGTCGGGACCGGAGACGGTTTTGGTTTGTAAAAAATGCGGTTGGATTATTTGAGCGCTATTTTGAGCGAGGTACCCTTGACGGTGAGTACGTACACTCCGGCCGACAGGTCGGATGCGTCGATTACGCGGTCGGCGTGTCCGGTAGCTACGGTGCGTCCGCTGATGTCGTAGACAGCCACAGGTGCGTCGCCGCCGTTGAGCACGATTATATTGCGGCCCTCGACCACGGCACTCAGCGAGCCGTTGGCGGCAATGCTCTCTACGCCCAGTTCTTCGGCGAGTTTGTTGCTGTCGTAGGCGTATTCGAGTGGCTTGTTGTCCCACAGTCCGGTTATACGGTATCCGGCGTCATCGAGGAGGTTGATGTCGAAAGTATAGTTGATATAGTCTTCGGTGGCGACGCGCACGGTGCCGGCGTCGACGGGAGCGAAGTAGTCGATGACATAAGTCAGATTTTCCTTGAAGTGCGCATAGCACGAGCCGATGGTGGCCGGTGACGACGATGTGCCGTGGTCGGCCGAGCCTTTTCCGAGGCTCATGGGCTCGTAAGTTCCTCCGGCGCGCAGTTCGTCTGAATTCCATCTACGCGGTACGACGGTGTAGACGCCGGGTCTTACAACGGCTTCGTTGGCGGGCATCAGGAATTCGAGACGCATCAGGTCGACGGGTACGCCCCAGTCCGAGTCTTTGCCGGCAGGCGACCCCAGGTCTACTACAAACGACCGGCAGGCGCCTTTTTCGCCCAGGTGGAAGATGCGGCCGTGCTGCAGGTAGTCAAGGTCAAGTTCCACATCGTCGGTGAGGTTTGACAGCGCTGATTTGAAGGTTGCGTTGTCGAAGTTGTAGATGACGTTACCGTCGAGAGTAGCGGTGACGTGGTATCCCAGGTCGGTGTAGGCGTCAAGCCGGCCTGTCAGGTGACGGCTTGTCTCGTCGTACGAAATTGTCAGCGTGCCCGACTTGAGGTAGCCGTATGCCACGAACGAGCCGTTTTCCTTGACGCGGATGAACGAGCCGAAGGGCACGCCGCCTGTGACACCCGGGTACTGTACTTCGCGGCAGGGGTACCATGTGTCGCGGGCAAAAGAGGTGGCACTGGTGTATTCGGCGGGTACGATGGTATACGCGCTCTTGCTGGCCATTCGCTTGTGCGCTATCATCATGGCCAGCTCGATGCCGTTGTCACCAAGCAGGGTGCCTTGCTCGCTGTATGTGCCCTGGTAGAAGTTGAGATATGTCACACCGTTGTTGGAGTAATCGGTGACACCTTGATAGAATGCGATGCCTCCGGCGTTGAGCTTTACATCCACAAGGTCCTTTTTGAGCATGGGAAACGACGCCGGACTCGAATTGACGTCTACAATCGGCAGACGTCCCACATATCTCAGCTCGCGGGTCTCTTTGTCCACCGGGTCGGTTACGGAAGCGGTGAGGGTGTAGACCCCGTCGCCGTCAACAGAAACCACCACATCCGAGGCGAGTGTGGTGGCTGACTGTTTCTTGCCGCCGGAGTAGTAGCTTAGCGACGAGACATCGGGGTTGACGGTGAACGCCGTCATGTCGGCCGACGAGCGGTATGTGCCGGGAAGCACTCTCAGGGGGTCTGTGAGTTCATTGTACAGATCAAGAGTAAGGAGGTAACCCTGCTCGAGGGATACGGCGCCTGGTTGTAGGTGGCCGATGACTGGTCGGACAGAATGACGTAGTAGTTGGGTACGTCATAGCCCTGTTGGTCGAACAGGCCCACTACCGACTGGGACATTTCCAGCGTCGCGGCAGAAGCAGTGACGAACATGGCTGCCGCCGAAAGAGAAGCGAATAAAAATCTTTTCATGCAGTAAAAGTATAAATGAAATAGTGTGAATTGGATTATTTCGGTTATCTTGGATTATGGAACCGGTACGAATGAGGTATCTTTCTTTTAGTGTGGATAATGAGGTTGTACCTGCTGGAAAATGCCGCTTCAACTCGGACCATTTAGCTGCCGGAATGTTTTTCGCTTACAAAAATATATGAAAAAGGGTGTATAAAATGGAATTTGATGTTAAATAATATTAAATTCGTTAATATTATTAATTCAGGGCGGTCCGGTTGCACGGCTGAAATGCCTTGTGGTCGTTTCCGGACGGATGAGGGCTTATCGGTGATGTCGGTTTGAAAAACGTCGCGGAGCGTCAAAATCCAAAGATTTTGACGCTCCGCGACGTAGGGGGAATGGGCGATGCCCGATTACTTTTTGTTGCGGTTACCGTAGCGGCTCATGAACTTGTCGACGCGGCCGGCGGTGTCGACGAGCTTCTGCTTACCGGTGAAGAAAGGATGCGACGAGCTGGTGATTTCGAGCTTTACCAGGGGGTAGGTCTTGCCGTCGATTTCGATGGTCTCGCGCGAGGCAACGGTGCTGCGGGTGATGAAAGTTTCGTCGTTGGACATGTCTTTGAACACCACTTCGCGATAGTTTTCGGGATGAATGCCTTTTTTCATTTTGTATGTTATTTTCTTGATTTACAAACGATTGAATTACTATAACACCCGATGGTAAGGCGGGCTACATTCGTAATGGCCTGCAAATTTACGCATAATTATTTAGAACACAAAGCTTTCGCCCGAAATTATTTTTAGGCTTTGGTCGAAAGATTCCAATAAGAAGTGCAACGGCCCTTTCCTCACTCCTCCTCAGGGG
>CAZETN010000045.1:0-8804 GCA_964514475.1 uncultured Bacteroides sp. | reverse complement strand
CTACAAAAGTAGCGATTATCTTTCGCTTGGGCGCATCAACCGCCTATACCTAAATCGAAAATATGAAAAAACTACTGACAACACTGCTGTTGGCGTCGGCCATCACCCTCCCTGCCGCCGCCTATACCGTCGACGAAATCATGGAGAACAGTGGCGGTTACGCATTGGCAATCTATCAGCCTTATGGAATTTGCGGCGGTCTTCATCCGGAGGATGTGTATGGATTGGCATATACAGGGTTTCATCTAAAACAGAATATCCCCATAAGTTATTCGGAAGGATTGGAAATCGAAAAAATTGATGACACCAAAATCAAAATAAAGGGTTTTGACGATAAGGAGCTTTCATTTGTATTCCATCTTACGGATATCAACGGTAACGAGACTGATAACGGCAGTTATCTCACATGCCGTATGGAGGATGTCCCGGAAGATAATCCCGACTGGCGTATAATACGTAAGACGAGCAGCGTCGATATGTATTATCATTATGACGAATCGATAAGTGAATATAACATAACCTATTGGGACAGCTGGACACTGCTGATTAAGGAAAATCCTACCATTCCCGGTAAGCTTATGCTGACTTCACAGTTCAAGGGCAGCGGTGAAACCCGTGTGAATGACCATCCTATGATGTACAGCAACGCGCGCCCTGGTATGGGTAACCCGGAATGGGATCTCCATGCCAATCAGCGTGCGTATAAACAGGTAAATATTGAATTTTATACACCCAATGCCGAGGCGACCGATAACCTGCGTACGTACGACGCATATCAGAATGCTAATATTTCGAGCAAACTTGAACTGCCCGAACGTGACCGGCGTTATCGTCAGTACCCACTTCTGGTGGAATTCGAGGATGGCAATAAAATCAAGTTTACGAACTTTGGTAACAACGGTTACGGCTATTATTTTTCAAAGAGTTTTGAGAAAGATAAGGACGCAGGACTTTTCCGTATCGGCGCTACTCTGAATGACGACAACACTATCGTGTTCGATAAGAAGCAATATGCGCGCACAATGTCTTTCTGGTATTGGGGCACGCGGAACTATACGGGAACAGATGGAAAAGTTCGTCAGGACACAATCTATACCCATTTCTACGAACCCTTGTGTCTGCTGGAAGGTTTTTATCATGAAGACGCAACTGAAAACGAGGGCGTATGCCGCGATGAACTGTTAGGCGAGTATACACCGTTGACGCTGGCCCACAATCAGGCGCTGTATTCATGGGTGGAGACCAAAGACCCGAACAGGACTCCTAACCGCGGCAAGCGCAAAACTTTCGAAGACTTCCGTATCCATGTATACCCTTATACATATTATTTCAATGGTCTTCTTGATGATGTTGCGAACTTTTACAACGGCTATTTCGATACGGATATCCGTGGCAACAATGATGTCACACTCAATGTGGAACTCGAACTTGAAAATCTGCAATGGCACAATCGCGACGGTGTATACGTGACAGGCAGCATAAAAACGAAGGACCAGACCGACAAGTACGTCGAGTCGTACGACGTCATGCTGGTAAAAGGTTGGTTTGACCATATCGAGCAGGATGACTTCAAGCCTCACAACGATAACGGTCATGAAAACGCTGTAGTGCTTTGCAATGGGCCTGAGGATGCTTTCAACGAGTGGAGCCGCCCCAAGGGGGCAGCCGCGCTTGACAATGATGAAGGTGGCGAGCACGACTACCGTTTTGCCAAGCTTATTACTCCGGCGGAACTTGGCCACGCTCCGGAAGACGGAAAGTACACGGTATTTATCCGCGCCAACTACAAGGTTGAGGGACTCGCTCCCACATTCCACTCGCTTAATTATATCCAGAACCCCATTCACACGGCAGTCGACGATCTGATCAGCGAGGGAGGGGCTCCCGTGGTCAAGGCTATTGCCGGCGGTATCGAGGTGAGCGGCACCGAAGGCCGCGTCGATGTAGTGGACATGACCGGACGCACCGTATACAGCGGCAAAGCAGGCAACATCGAACTGCCCGCGGGCATCTACGTAGTGCGTGTCGGCAGCTACACGGTCAAAACCGCAGTACGCTGACCCGGCTGAGGCACACAACAGAAAGAGACCAGGCTCACAGAGCCTGGTCTTTTCTGTTACCGATAATTTGTCGGGGTGTGAGAAGAAAGAAAAACCCCGCATAGTAACTATTTCGGTGTGGACAATGGGCTGTTATACGTTCCGTTTATAAATGCAAATATAGAAATAAAACACTAATTGTCAAATAGTTGTTGCGATGTTTTGATGAAGCGCGTTTGCCGACGTGTTCTGTTTCTGTTCCGGCTATCTTCAAAAAATGGGTTTAACTCAATGAGTTAAACCCATTTACCGATAAAATTGTCGGGGTGAGAAGACTAACGGCGCTCGTAAAAGCACAGTTAGAAGCCTCTAAATCCGCCGTTTTTGCGTGCATTATTGTTCGTTGTTGTCCCGTTTTTGTCCCGGTTGGTCTAAGATACGTCGGGCCCATTCGGCGACTTCATTTACATATTGTTTTACAAGAACTCCGTTACTCAATCTGAATTGCAAGACAGCCGGACAATTATCTGTTGAATTATCATATACATACAGCCTGTCCACTATGCCTGAGATGAGCCTGCAATTTATCATTGATTTTGGGTAACGGCTGATTATTTTAGAAATAGCAACATCGTGACCTCCCTCCATAACACGGTGTGCAATACGGGATGCGTTGATTGTAGGTGAAGAAGTGCCGATATAGAAGATACGTATAAAAAAGCCTGCCGCTTTTGCTCTGATTATGAAATCAACCTTATCCTGCGCTGAAAATACAGTTTCGAATACAAAAGACTGCTTTTCTTTAAGACATTGTTCTCTTAGTTCTTCGCAATAGTTTGCGGCCTTTATAACTGCTTCTTTAGAGTTCCAGTCGCCGAATTTTTCTTGTGCAATGGAATCAGGGTTTATGTATAATGTACCTTCCGACCACTCATGATGTAAAAACTGGGTGGTAATCGTAGTTTTGCCCGAACCATTAGGCCCGGCTATTACTATCATTTCGGGAGCCTTATCAGAAGATTCCATTCCTTGCATTCTCTATACGCTGAGCCATACGTTCATGCTCGTGAATATAAAGTTGTTGATATTGCTCGGAATATCTTATCCGTGCCTCTTCAGCGCGATGGCGCACATCGTCTATAGCCGCTTCCATTATAGAATGGAGTTGCTCGTCGCTCGGTTCTTCACCGCTTAAAAACCTATATGTGTTCAAATCGGATTTGTTCATTTTGTCCCGTTTTTGTCTCGATTTAATACAACAAATTTAATACATATAACGCTGATAGACAAATTAATGTGCGGAATAATATTTAGAAAATAAGAATAAAGCTGTCCCGTTTCTGTCCCGGTAGATTTTGAAAATCGCCTGTAAGTCAATGACTTGCAGGCGATTAACCCTTTAAGGGTCGGGGTGAGAAGACTCGAACTTCCGACCTCCACGTCCCGAACGTGGCGCGCTGCCAACTGTGCTACACCCCGAGTTGGTTGCGTCGGCAAAGTTAACGTTTTTTTTTGAGTCTGCAAACAGTATACGCGCGGTTTTTAGGTATCATGTCAGGATTTTGTCGTATTTTGGTGTCGGTAAACGTTAAATTTGTTATCTTTGCAAGGGGTAAGACCCCCCCTTGAGTAAGTATCTTAAGTAAGTGTCAGAAATCAGTCTAACAGCCGGTGTGTCCGGTCACTTGTTTCATATAAGCTGTGTTCTTCAACTTACTTACAAAAAACGTTGCCTTGTATGGATAACTTGTTACCGCCCCCCAGGCTTGCCATTGTAATTCCCTGTTATAACGAACAGGAGGCGTTGCCGCTGTCGCTGCCGGTGCTTCTGAAACTGCTTGACGACTGTGTGGCCGCCGGCGACATCGATGCCGGCTCGTACATATTGTGCAGCAACGACGGCAGCCGCGACGGCACATGGCGTCTGCTCGAGGACTGGCACCTGCGCGACCGCCGCGTGCGTGCCATATCGCTGGCGCATAACCGCGGCCATCAGTATGCGCTGCTGGCGGGACTGATGACGGCAATGGACAACTGCGACGCCGCCGTCAGTATCGACGCCGCCTTACAGGACGACCCCAACGCCATCGTGGAGATGGTGCGCAAGTACCGCCGCGGCAAGGAAATAGTATACGGCGTGCGCTCGTCGCGGCAGACCGACACCTTTTTCAAGCGTACCAGCGCGCATGCATTTTACAGTTTCCAGAAAAAGATGGGACTCGAGACCGTCTACGACCATGCCGACTACCGCCTGATGTCGAACCGTGCCTTGCATCTGCTGGCCGAATACGGCGAGAGCAATATGTTTCTGCGCGGCATAGTCCCGCAGATCGGACTCGACAGCGACAAGGTGTTCTACGAGCGCGCCAGCCGTGTGGCCGGCGAGTCGAAATACCCGCTGCGCAAGATGCTGGCGCTGTCGGTGGACGGCATAACATCGTTTTCGGCCGAACCGATGCGTTGGATTTTCTTTACAGGATGCGCCACTCTGGCACTGACGCTGATTGTGACCATATATGTCATTATCTCGTACTTCTGCTCAAACAACGTCGAGCCGGGCTGGGCGTCGCTGATGCTGTCGGTATGGGGACTGGGCAGCCTTATTCTCATCGCCATAGGCATAACGGGCGAATACATCGGCAAAATCTTCACCGAAGTCAAGGGCCGCCCCCGCTACGCCATCCGCGACAGGCTCTGGGACTGAACATCGCTCCTCAACCTATTCATATCCGCCATATCAACTCCTGTCAATGAACAAACTGAGTGTCGTCATACCGGTATACAACGTCGAGAAATACCTCGGCGAGTGCGTGGCATCAGTGCAGGCCCAGCACTATCCCGACTACGAAATCATACTGGTCGACGACGGGTCGACCGACGGCAGCGGAGCCATGTGCGACCGCCTGGCCGCATCCGCCCCCGACCGCATCCGCGTAATCCACAAGACCAACGCCGGTCTCGGCATGTCCCGCAACACGGGCATGCAGGCGGCTACGGGCAGCTACATCGCTCGTCTGGAGTCGCACGACACCATTCATCCCGAAGCATACAGTGCCTGCATAGAGGCCATGGAGAGCAACCGCGCACATCAGGCGCGCTTCCGCGACCGGCATATGACCGACGGCGACGCCCCCGACCTGGGCAATGTGGACGCCAGTCCCTTTATATACAATACCCCCGCGCTGATGCGGCGCATTGCCAAGGTGTTCTTCGGGCAGCCGTATGCCGGCGACGACGAGTACAACATCGGCGGAAGCGCCTGCATGGCCGTTTACCGTCTGGACATCATTCGCCGTGAAATTCTGCGGTTTCACAGCGAGCGCGAGCTGCTGAGCGAGGACTTTGTGTTCAACTACGACTACTGCATGGCTTCGGACAGTATCGTATGGCTGCCGCGCGAGTATTACAATTACCGCATGGTGCCGGGCAGCCTCACGCACAGCAACTTCCTGGGCAAGATGGAGCGTGTCGAAAACTACAGCCGCCATGTGGCCGCCATGCTGCTCCGCGACGGTTTCGGAAAGGAGGGCGAAAAGCATGCCCACGGCTACTGTATCGGGCTGCTGCGCGTATGCCTCAAGTATGTGCTCACCGACCCGGCGGTGCCGGAGGCCGAAAAGCGGGCATGGTTCGACCGCTACATACGTGGCGGCTATTTCCGCGAAATCTGCGACGATTATCCCGTTGACAACATGCCCCTGGCGCACCGGCTCCTGCACAGAGCCATGAAAGGCGGCCACTACCGTCTTGTGTGCCTCATGGCGTATGCCATGAGACACAAAAGGCGGCTTTGAATTTACGGCAGGTGACGGCCTGCCTTGTCGGTCAGGTGACGCTTCAGCCATGCCGGCCAGCGCGCCGTGGTGCACGACGACTCGTTTTCGAGGATGCTGACCGCCTGCCAGGCCGTGACGGCCCCGGCACTCAGGCGCAGCACATCGGTTTCGGGGGCTATGACGATGTTTATGGCCTCGGATACAAGCAACAGGACGTATACCTTGGCCAGAGTCTCCAGGGTGTGGCCGAGACGCCGGCTCTGCAGTGTGCCGGCCTGCCCCGACTCAGGGCCGTAGCGGCGCCGCACGCGCCTGCCGAGACGCCATGCGGTAAAAGTGTCCAGGACTACCATTACCGTGCACAGCGTGATAGCCGGGAGCGCCGGCTGGATTACGGCTACGGCGGCCGTGGTCACGGCCGAGGCAAGCGGACGTATCAGATTTTCCATTTACGTATGATTTTAAGGATTAGAAAAATAATGGCGGCGCATATTATGCAGCCGCAGACAAAGCCCGGCCGCGGGCGTGCGGCCTGAGTGGCGGTCGTCCGACGGGTGTCGCTGTTTGCCGCGGCATGCGTCGAGTCGGTCACGGCTATGGCCCCGAGGGCACGCGAAACACGGCCTTGCAGCCTTACCTTTGTGGCGCGCACGGTGCGCACCCGTCCGCAAGTGTCGCGTTCGACAATCTCGAGTGTATCGGCGTACAGTACGGCGGATGCCGAGTCGGCGACCGATACTGCCGTCAGTGAGCACACCGAGTCGCGGACGACGGCTGTGTGTGCGGCGGTGGCATCCCTGTGCGAGCGGCATCCGGCGAGCACTGCGGCTATAAATGGCAACAATATGATTTTCCTCATGATAAGCGAGATTCAGAAATCAGTGCGTCGCATGTCAAAGTGACTTGTATTCGTCGGTCGCGTCGAAGCATGGGCATGCCTTTGCGGCGAAGTCGCGGTGTCCGCGGATGCGTGCCTCGGGGTAGAGCAGCCTCAGGGCCCTCAGCAAGGCCGTCAGCGCGCGTTTCTGGGCCGCTGTGCGTGTGTCGGCGGGGTTGCCTGCCGCATCAAGGCCGCCGACGTAGCAGACGCCTATGCTGGCACTGTTGTGGCCCAGGCAGTGGGCGCCGACGCGGTGGGGTGAACGGCCTGTCTCGATTGTGCCGTCCACTCCGACGACATAATGGTAGCCGATACAGTCGAAGCCCCGCTGCCGGTGCCACGCGTCGATGTCGGCGGCAGTGACGGCGCGCCCGGCCGGAGTGGCCGAACAATGAACGACAATAAGGTCGATAAAACGTCGCGATTTTACTAAATTCTCCATAACATTCTCAATAAAAAAGGTTGTACTTATAAAATTAAAAGCGCCATCGCGCTACCGGTATGCGCAATGACGCTGCAAAGTTATAAACGGCTTCGGCCGCTGTCAAGGGGTTGCGTGAGCGAGCGATAACCGTCTGCTCATTTGTCGGCGCCTGACCCGAGTCCGCGGCGCAGGACGCCCTTGAGACGCCGCCACAGCGGCGAGGCGCCCGAGGCAATGTCCGAGGCCATGGGGTCGGCGAAGTATACCGGCAGAGTGTCGCTTTCGCCGAACTGCTCGGGATAGATCACCACAATACTGTTCGAGCCGAAGTAGCGCTGCAGAAACAGGGGGACATCGGCCATTTCGGCAGCGTACGACACCGATGCCGGGCGCGCCGAAATTACAAACAGCAGGTCGTCGGGGCGTACACGCGGCGACAAGGTTATAAAGTCGTCCCACGAGTCGCAGGGACGGAATTCGCACCTGATGCCATAGTTTTCCTGATATATCACACCGCGGATCAGCAGCTGCACCTGGTCGGAGCAGCAGAAGATAACCCGGCAGCCCAGTTGCTGGGCCAGGCGCGCTATGCATCGCACCCAACGCGAGAAGCCGCTCTCGTACTCGGCCTTGTGCGGCACGTAGACCACTATCCGGGCCACGGTGCTGAGACTGCCTAACAATCGTGTTATCAGCACCATACGGTTTGTGGCCTTGAGCAGCTGCTCGACCTTGGCGCCGAAAAACGAGTCGATGAAAGTCTGGCGCCTGTGCAGCCCCAGGATTATTTCGGTGATGTCGCGTTCCTCGATTGCGTTGAGTATGCCCGTGGTTACGTTGAGGTCGAAGCGCTCCAGACATGTCACCGGCACCTCGGCGGCCTGCGCCACACGGCTTGCCGCCTGCAGGGTGTCGCGGCTGAGGCTGCGGGCCGCCGGCGAGTTGTCGTTGCGCACATGCAGGGCATACAGCGAGCTGCGGCCGGCAAGATTGCGCATCAGCACGGCAAGTTCGGCCAGCTCCTCGGCGCTGCGTATGTTGGCGCAGGGTATAAGGGTGTTGTTGACACGGGTGCGCGCCGTGTCGCGGTGGCTGACATCGTCGGCCTCGTCGCCGCTGCGCAGCAGCGCCAGTTTTACGGCCGGGGCATAAATGTTGGTGACGATAGGCGCCAGTCCGCAGGTTATAAGTATTACCAGAATGGTGGCGTTGAGGATGCGCTGGTCAAGCAGACCCATGTTGTGTCCCAGTGTCACCACGGCCAGAGCCACGGCCGTATGGGCGGCGGTGAGTCCGAACATCACACCGCGGTCGGCGCGCGACATACCGGCGGCCTTCTGGGCCACGAACGCCGGCAGCCATTTGCTTGCCACGGCCACGGCCAGCATGACACCGGCGACTGCCAGTGTGGCGCCGTTGAATACGACCCTCAGATTAATCATCATGCCCACCGAAATCAGGAAGTAGGGGATGAACAGGGCGTTGCCGACAAATTCGATTGAACCCATCAGCGGAGACGACGCGGGCACATAGCGGTTCAGCACCAGACCTGCCAGAAAGGCGCCAAGCACGGGCTCCAGTCCGATGGCCTGGGCTGCCCATGCAGCCAGAAACACCATCGCCAGCACATAGACGTACTGCGTCACCTTGTCCGAGTATTTGTTGAAAAACCAGCGGGTAATCCG
>CAZETN010000044.1:0-8905 GCA_964514475.1 uncultured Bacteroides sp. | reverse complement strand
GAGGCCGGCAACGGCGAGGACGGTCGCGGCAAGAGCGCCGTAGGCATCGGAACGCTGCTGGCCGAAGGTATCGGCGACACAATCCGGGTAAGCCTGAGCGAAAACCCCGCCAACGAAATTCCGGTGGCCCGGAGCCTGATACAACACATCGGTACGATGGAAGAGACAGTACCCCGGCTGTGCCGTCAGGCCCCGCAGCAACCGCCAGTCGTCGTCGGCTATGACATACAGCCCGATTCATTGGACGGATACACAGTGCTCGACGGCCGCGACGGCATAGCAGCCCTCAAACGCCGGCTTGCCGCTTCGGAAGAAGACGGATGCACCATCGTACGACTGCGCTACCCTGACGACATGTCTGCCGAAGATGTAGTCCTGGCCGCCTCGGTCGACTATGGTACTCTGCTGCTTGACGGCTGGTGCGACGGTATCTGGCTTGAAACGGCATCGATGTCCCGCCAGGCCATAAACAGTCTTTGCCTGAGCATTCTCCAGGCCACGAGACGCCGTTTCTCGCACACCGAATACATTGCCTGTCCCGGTTGCGGACGCACACTGTTCGACCTCGAGAAAGTGCTTGCCGACGTACGCAAGGCGACCTCGCATCTGACCGGGCTCAAAATCGGCGTGATGGGGTGCATCGTCAATGGCCCCGGCGAGATGGCGGATGCCGACTACGGATATGTAGGCGCCGCCGCCGGACACGTATCTCTATACCGCAACAAGGAGTGCGTACGACGTAACATTCCTGCCTCCGAAGCAATACCGGCCCTCATAGCCCTGATTAAGGAAAATGGCGACTGGCACGACCCCGAATAACAATTTTCGGACCTCCCCGGCCGTTTTTACGCTGTTTTTTTCGAGTTTTAGGGCGCTTTCGTTATGATTATTAAAGTTTTTTACTAATTTTGCATATAAAAGGTTGCCGAAATCAGAGCGGCGACCTCTTATCTCAATTTTTCGCCACATTATTCTGCCAAAAATTTATCGGTAAATATTTATGAAAAAATTTCTACTCATCAGCGGAGCTGCTGCTCTGGCATGCATGACAGTATCGGCCCGACAGCTCTCGGCCGACGAAGCCCTTGCACGCCTGCACAACAGCGGCATGCAGCGCGCCCGCGACCTCAGCACCGTGAGCCTGCTTGAAACCGGATATAACGCATCGGGTGAAAAGGCTTATTACGTATTCACCAACGACCGGCAGACCCTGTTCGTCAGTGCCGACGATATTGCCGTGCCCCTGCTTGGATACACCGACGAACCTCTGACTACCGCCGACAACATCAACCCCACCCTCAAATGGTGGCTGGGCGAATATGCCCGCGAGATGGCATATGCCTCAGCGAATACCAGCGAGGCAGTCAGCGACAATAGCCGCGCCAAGGTAAGCTACCGTGCCAACCGCCGCAACATTGCCCCGCTCGTATCCACAAAATGGAATCAGGACGCGCCATATAACGGCATGACTCCCAAAATCAACGCCCTCATTCCCACAGTAACAGGCTGCGTGGCCACTTCAACGGCACAGGCCCTGAACTACTGGAAATATCCTGCAACAGGTACCGGCAGCATAACATACAAATGGACCTACTCCACTTCGACAGGCAACAAGTCACGAGACCTGACAATGGACTTCGGAGCAACCACTTTCGACTGGGACAACATGCTTGACGAATACCTCAAGGACGGCGCCGCAAAACTCTATACAACTGAACAGGCCAACGCCGTAGCCCTGCTGATGAAAGCTGCCGGATACTCGGTGCAGATGAGTTATTCCAACTCAGCCTCCGGCGCCCAGTCGGTACGCATCCCCGGCGCACTTATCGACTACTTCGGCTACGACAAAGGCGTCCGCTATCCGGCACGCGACAATTACTTCCTGCCCGAGTGGGAGCAGATGATGTACGAAAATCTGCTCAACGTTGGCCCCATAATCTATAACGGCCAGGGCGACGAAGGCGGTCACTCGTTCATCGTCGACGGCTACACCACCGACGGCTTCTTCCACCTTAACTGGGGATGGGGCGGCGCTTCGGACGGCTACTTTATGCTCAGCAGCCTCAATCCCGGCGAACTCGGCATCGGCGGCGGCAGCGGTGGCTTCAACTCCAGCCAGGATGCCGTGCTCAACATGCGACTGCCGGTAGAAGGCTCGGTCGAGGAGATTCCTTTCATGACAAGCACCGGCACTTTCAAAGCCACCCTAAGCGGAAACAGCATCGTGTTCAGCTCGGGAGGTTTCATGAACGGCGGCTATCGCAACGCGTCGTTCCAGATTGGCGCACAGATCCAGAACCTCTCCACCAACAGAATTATCACTATCGAGGGCGGTCAGCAGGTATTCCAGATCGGATATATATACGGTAACCTTACCCTTGCACTCCCCGCCGGTCTGGCCGACGGCCGCTACAAGGTCACACTCATGTACCGCAATGTATCTGCCGGACAGGCAACCTACACTCCGTTCAGCTACAACGTGGAAACGGGCACCAACAATGTCGTGCTGGTTGCCAAGAGCGGTACCTATACCCTTGAGGCTCCCGTAAGTCAGGATCTGACAAATGTAATGGCAAATGTCACCGACCAGAACTTCCAGGCCGGCAATATAGTTACTTTCACTGCCAACATCGTCAACAACAACAGCAGCGAACGCGATGTGCTGATACAGCCCATGCTGCTTAGCGAGAGCGGTACAGCAGGTCAGCTCGCCATCGACCTTATCGGAATTGTCGACCGCTTCAACATAGGCGCCAACAAGACCGTCAGCCACGAGTTCACCTTTAACGTGCCCGCATCGATGACTCCCGGACGCTATATCCTCGGCATCGTAGCCGTCAACACCAAAACGCTCATGAACAGCGCCATCGCATATGCCAACGTCGGCGAGGCCGGTGTCGACGACATCACCGCTGACAGCGCTCAGGACGCTGACGCTCCCGTACGCCTGTTCAATCTGCAGGGCGTTGAGGTCGGCGCAGAAAATGCCGCTCCCGGCATCTACATCGAGCGTCGCGGCAATCAGGCACGAAAGATTGTCATCAGCGAATAAATCCCGTCACATAGATAATCCCAAATAACAAGACCGTCCGCTACCCGCGGACGGTCTTTGCACATAATCGCAATGAAAATCAGCAATACCGTCACAGTCAGCATCCTCGAGAACGGACTGACATGCGTGCATATACGCGTTCCGGGTCCTGTCGGGTACTGCGGCCTGGCAATTCGTGCCGGCAGCCGTGACGAGAACCTTGACCGCAACGAGGGAGGACTCGCACATTTTGTCGAGCACTGCATATTCAAGGGAACTGCCAGACGTAGCGCCGACGACATACGCAACCGCATGGAACAGGTCGGGGGTGAATTAAACGCATTCACAGGCAAAGACGACACTGTGGTGTACACTGTATTTCCTTCGGGCAATACGGCGCGCGCACTCGAGCTCGTGGCCGACCTTACCTGCAATTCGGTTTTTCCGGAAGAAGAACTTGAAAAGGAACGCGAGGTCGTCGAAGCCGAAATCGATTCGTATCTTGACACACCATCCGAACAGATTTTCGATGACTTCGAGGACCTGGTACTGCGCGACACGCCTCTCGGTCATAACATTCTCGGCTCGGCCGAAAACCTCACCGGTTTCAGTTCAGCCGTCTGCAGGTCCTGGATTGATCGTTACTATACTGCCTGCAACTGTGTGCTTTTCTATGCCGGCACCACTCCACGCGACAGCTTCGAGCGTATGGCCGTCCGCTATTTCGGGGCAATGCCACGAGGTTGCCGCCATTTGCCGGCGCCGCTGCATATCGACGCCTCCCCTCTTAAAGTATGCCGCCGCAAGGACACACACCAGTCCCATGTTGTCATGGGCACGGTTCTTCCCGAAATGTCGGCTGCCGACTTTTGCGCCATGCAGCTGCTGAGTAACATTACAGGCGGCCCGGGGATGAATGCCCTGCTTAACGTGGAATTGCGCGAACGCCGCGGTCTTGTGTACACCGTCGAGACTTCGGCCAGCTTTCCACCGGGATGCACCTTGTTCACCGTATATTTCGGATGCGATGCCGAAGACGCCGACCTTTGCAAGCAGCTTGTGCGCGACACGTTCAGCCGGCTCGCCGACAAGCCGCTGACACCGGCACAGCTTGCCGCCGCCCGACGTCAGTATCTTGGACAGATGGTAATCGCCAACGACAACAAGGAGAACCGCGCCATAGCCATAGCCCGCTCAATACTCCTGCGCGGCCACGCATATACGGGCACCGAAATCCGTGACATGCTCGACGCCGTACCACCCGGGCGCATAGCCGCACTTGCCTCCACCCTTTCTGATTTATCCGTCCTCGAGTTCACACCGGGCTTATAATAAGACGCTTATAATAAAACACTATCGGACCTGCCGTGCTGAGCGCCACCGGCAGGTCCGATATTTATGGATGAAAAAGAAATATAATCAGAAACGGAGCGACACGCCCACAAGGCCGTGGATATGGCCGTTGGCAAGTACCTGGGGGGAAAGGTTCCAGCGCTTACACAGAAGATTGTCGAGGTTGGCGAAGACGGTAAACGCATCGGTCAGACGGTACAAAGCCGAAAGCTTGAGCATGTTGACGTCGCCAAGATCAAAGGGCCGCGCATTCCAATATGTATAACTGTAAATATCGGAGAAATTGGCCTCAGTGGTATAGTAGGCGTTTGCTACGCGGTCAAGCCGCAGTTCCCAGTCAATGCCGACTTCAAGCGCGGGTATGGGTTTGACAACAAGATTGGCTCCTATGACAGACTTGGCGCGGTCACGCCACATGTAGTAGCCGCCGTCACCCTGATCGTGCGATGCCAATTCGGCACTGGCACTCACCTTTACAACGTCGCGGTACTGATAACCCAGGCGGATGCCGCCGAAGACGCCGTCGCAATCGCGGGTCTCCATGATATCGAAGCCCGGGGTAAGACCAAAGTCCTGAGTTCCGGGAACCAGGTCCTTGTTGACAGTATTGCCTCCATAGACAATGGCGTTGCCGTACCAGTCGTTGGCATTGGCTATGCCGCCCCACACCTCGGCTGTAAATCCGGTAAAAGGCCCGAAGGTCAGACCCAGGCGAGCCTGCGCATGACTTGTGTGACGATAAGAAACATTCCCGAGCAGATAGGGATTGATCTGATACATGTCTCCCAGGGTATTGAGGTCGACGTCACCGGTATATTCGGCCCATAGCGCGAAACGTCCCGACGGAGCGAAGCTGACATGAACATCAGGCATTATGTACGTATCCTTATCGTTGCCGAAGCCAAACGGGATATTGAGTCCGATATGCATCGTCAGATTGCTGGTCTTAAGCCTATAGTACGGTTTCAGCCGCACGAAGCCCCGGGTATCGCTGTCGCCGCGCCAGTATACGGTAGCCGGCACCTCGGCGGGACTTGTCGCTTCCGGGCTGTATACCTGCAGCATGTGCGGGTAAAAAGTTCCGGTACCGTTCAGATGCTGAAACTCGGCATTCACATCCGCACCCCAGCTATGACGGCGCCACAGCCGCTCATAACCGGCATCGAAACCGTAAACCACCTCGTTGAGCGCCTTGCAGGCGAGTTTTTCGTTTTCACCGGTGCTGAGGAACTCCGACATTTTAATTTCGGGAGCGTTCTTGTCGAAGCCGAAACTGCCGACGTTCACACCCACATTGTACTTGTTCTTAGCTCCGATTTCGCCCTTCCAGGCAGCATCCAGGCCGAAGCTCCATGCTGTCTGATCATAGTCCGGGGCTATATTTGGCAGACGGCGTGCCGACATCATTCCGCTGACGGATACAGCTAAATTTCCGGCCTTGAAGCCAAAGTCACCGTCAATACCTATTTTGAAAGTATTCTGACGATTGGTCACCTTGCTGTCTTCAGGGGCATAGTTGCTGTATCCGGCCAGCCTCTCGACTGATTGCCGGTAGCTGTCACCATCGTACTGCAGCCATATCCCGGCGTTATGATTTCGGGTCTTGTAGAAATCGTATCCTGCCGAAGCCGCAAGATTAAATGCCGGCAGGTATCCCACGGCGGCATATCCCCGGTAGGGACTGACATAGAGAGTATCGTTCCATGCCGCGGCCTCGAGAACGGGCATCATATGGCGCAGATGCCCATTTGCCGTATATTCACCCGGCTCAAGCCTGCGCATGGCTATACGGGGCGCCACTATGGCCGGCGATATGGCGGGACGCGTGGCGGCGCGCTCTACGGGGTCAACCTCGCGTTCGACTATGATTTCTTTGTTTAGCGGCTGCTGCGCCGTCAGCTGGAGTGCCGTTGCGGCGGCAGCCGAAACAACTGCTGTTCGTATCAGTTTCATTTTGCCTTGATTTATATTGAGACGGCGCTTATTTCAAAAGACGCTCGTCAATCATGCTGAAGATATCGGCTTCTGTGCCGGGATAATTCTCTCGAAGGGCCTTGAGGTAATCGTTTGCCTCATTGGTTTTGCCTTGCGCCCGGTAAGCGTCGGCAAGCACAATGAAACCACGTGCAAGCCAATATGCGTGCGGAGTTCCCGAATTGACAAACGTCTCGGCCGTAGCCGAGGCGGCTGCATTATCGCCGGCATCAAGCTGAGCCTGCGCCAGATACACGGCAGCCTTGGCACCATAAAGCCGGTCGGTCAACGGGGCAAGTTCTTTCCAGGCCTGCATGGCTGCCTTGCTGTCACCTTTGAGCTGACAGGCCAGACCTTGCGAGAAACGGGCCTCGGTCTTGTCACCGGCACCCAGGGTGGATGATGACAGTACGGCGGCGGCAGCCTCGGCCAGGTCATCGGGACGTCCCAGGTCGCGTGCCACACGCATGATGCCCATGCGCGCCTTGTTTGTCATGGCCGGAGTTGATGCACGACGCTCGAGTTCCTTCCAGTTTTTCAGCGCCTCTTCACCGTTGCCGCGGACAAACTCGTACTCGCCGGCTATGGCGTAGGCCTGCTCGGCCGCACTGTTGTCAGGCCAGCGCGAAATCAGCTGCGAAGCGTAGCGGTAAGCCTCGTCCTGACGTCCGGCATCGCTGGCATCTTCCATAAGGTATGCCACGGTCTGCATTGACCCGGCGCCTTCAAGACCATAACGGTCGTAGTAACGGCGTAACAGAGTGGCATCTCCGTTGTCCAGGAAACTTTTCTGGGCATATTCGAACGCAAGGTTGTCGGCCTCGGTAGCATCGAGCCGCGGAGCATTTTCGACACCGTCGATAAAAGCCAGATAGCCGTCGAGTTCGCCGCGCGAAGCCATGATGCGTTTAAGCATCTCGGCGCCCTGACGTCCTTCGTCACTTGTGGGATAACGCTTGATTAGGGTTTTGTATGTCTCGATGGCGGCTGCTTCGTCGTTGCCGTTGGCCTGAGTCGATGCCAGCTGCAGGTACGCGCTGCGGCCCTGAGATGTCGCAGGGTATTCGTCGATTAACCGTTGCCATGTACCGATTGCGGCGTCGGTGTCGCCGGTACGTAACTGGGCTTCGGTCATCTCAAGCAGAGCATCCGGGATGAGGGCTGACGTGGGGAACTGGCTCTGAAGGTTCTGCAGCCCCGAAAGCTTGGAGCCGAAATTGCCGGCGTAACCCTGCATCACGGCCTGCTGGAAAAGCGCGTAATCGCCGGCTGAAGGATTCATCGAGTAGGCGCGGCTGTATGCGTCGGCCGCCTGCTGCCACTGCCGGCGGTAGTAGTGGCAGTCACCGAGACGTGTCAGGGCATCGGCGGCGATGTCGCTGCCAAGATTGCCGGGATTTTTGGCCACCATTTCGAAATATGGCCGGGCCGCATCATAGTCGCGGAGTCCCATATAAGCATAACCGAGGTCGTACCGGGCTATGGGGAAGTTGGAGGTGCTGCGGCCGCCCAGATATGTCTTAAGCAGGTCGACGGCCTTGCTGTTTTCGCCCGTACGCAGGTATGCCTCGCCGAGTGTGAGTGCCGTTTCGGCTCCAATCTCGCTGTTGTGGCCACGAAGTCCGTATGCCTCGCTGAGCAGCGGAATGGCGGCGTCGGCGTTGCCGGCGGCCAGACAGCGGGCGCCCAGAGTATACAGTACCTGCTGCTTGGCCGCAAGTATGGCGTCATTGGGCCGGGGCACGCGGTTGATGGCCGCAAGCGCTGCCTCGTAGTTGTTGTCGGTGACATAACCTGTTATTATGTAACTGCGCACATCATCGGCATATTTGCTGTCGGGGTACTGCCTGAGAAAGTCCTCGAAGGTGGCCACACTGGAGCCGAAAGGCACCGACGCGCCGGAATACTTGGCCACTGCGTAATTGTAATATGCGGCTTCCCTGGCGTTGTTGTCATGTGTCATACGCAACGCGCGGTCAAAGGCGAGGATGGCGCCATCCGTATCACCGAGATGCAGCAGAGCCTGTCCTATATACAGATAGGCGTTCTGACCCATTGCCGAATCATCGGCCGTGACAGGCCGCAGTGATTTTACGGCGGCAGCATAGTCGCCCGAACGGTATTCGGCTATACCGAGCACGTACAGCGACGAAATCGCCGGAGTGTCCGTCATCGCCACATACTCGCGCAAAGGTGCCACAGCACCTTCGACATTTCCGGTCATGAACAGGCTCTCGCCAAGCACTCGGCTGGCTTCGGCACGATATTCAGCCGGCACACGCGAGCGCTGGAGCAAGGCGCGTGCCAGCGAGGTGGACTTCTGATAGTCCTCGTTTTTATAAGCGATCTGCGCGAGGTAATAGTCGGCCATCTCGCCCGGCATCGTGTTGGTGTCGCATTGCTCGAAGCCTCGTTTCGCCTCGGCGTAATTTCCTTTTACATACTGTATATAGGCGCGGTAGAATGTCGCGGCGTCTCGGTATACGGGGTCGTAGGCAAGGAGGCCGAATTCGGAGTCGGCACGGTCCAGCATCCCCAGTTTGAGAC
>CAZETN010000043.1:0-8907 GCA_964514475.1 uncultured Bacteroides sp. | reverse complement strand
ATCAGTCCCAGTGCCTAGGGATAGTAAAGATATGGAAAAGGCGCCACGGGCGATATGCCCGCAAGGCCGGTGGCCAGCAGAGTCTGCGCGCCATAAGGTATGAGGCACTGTACGATGCACGAGGTTGAGTCGAGCAGCGACGCGGTCTTACGTGGGTCGATGCCGAATCGTTTCGATATGTCGCGGGAGATGCCGCCGACTGTGATGATGGCCACGGTATTGTTGGCAGTACACAGGTTTACGATAGCCACCAGTACGGCGATAACAGCCTGTCCTCCGCGGCGTCCGGCCACATGTGCCGTCATTGACTGCAGAAGGAAGCGTATACCCCCGGCAGCCTTGATGATGCCTAACATTCCGGCCGCCAGCAGGGTGATGACAATCAGCTCGCCCATCGAGCCGATGCCGCCCCCGGCATACGATGCCATGTCAATCAGCGAAAAACCGTGCGCGACGCCGAGTATCAGCGCCGACACTATGCCTATGGTGAGCACTATGGTGACGTTTATGCCTATGATGGCGGTGACTATCACCAGCAGGTACGGCAGTATCAGAAACGGGTTGGCGCCCTCTCCGCCGACTACAGGGGTGTCCGTGCCGGCTCCGATCGCTATGTAAAGCGACAGTGTGATGATGGCTGCCGGAAGGGCTGTCCACAGGTTTGCCTTGAATTTGTCGGACATGTTGCAACCCTGCGAACGTGTGGCGGCGATTGTTGTGTCGGAGATAAACGACATGTTGTCGCCGAAAAACGCGCCTCCCAGCACGACGGCTACATAGAAGGCTACGTTTGCGCCCGATGTGTCGGCAATCTGCACGGCAAGCGGTGTCAGCGCGACCACGGTGCCTACCGATGTGCCGATTGACAGCGATATGAAGCAGGCGGCCCCGAAAAGTACGGGCACGACAAATGCCGGCGGACATGCGCGGAGCGCGAGGTTTACGGTGGCGTCGACGGCTCCGATTTCCTTTGCCAGCGCGGCGAAGGCACCGGCAAGTATGAACACCCATATCATGTACAGGATATTATCATGGCCGGCGGCCCGCGAAAAAGTCTCGATACGTTTCAGCAGCGGGCGTCCCCGGTAGATTATCACCGCCCACATCGAGGACACGACCAGCGCCACCGATATCGGCATCTTGTAAAAGTCGCCCATGGCAAGCGATACAGCCACATACAGCAGCAGAAACACGACTACCGGGGACAGCGCAAGCCATCCGCGACCTGCGGATATATGATCAGGCTGCACGCTTTCGGTTTCAGATTCGGGCATAACAGACGTTTGAGCTTGTTTGATGTTGTTTCCTTATCTTCAGACGGGGACTCCCGTTATATACTAACGAAGCCGGTCCGCGCAATATTGTAAAACCGTCGGAACTTGTTATTTACCACTAAAAACGTTACCTTTGCAAATATTTTTTTCAGGATCCGAAAAGTCGGGCCAATGACCAATACCAGTTGTTTATGAATAAAATCAGGCTGCTGACGGCCATCGTTTTTTCCGTTTTATCGTTTAGTTTTGCATCGTTGGCGGCTACGCCCACTGACGCCAATATCACAGGCCATGTTATAGATGCCGCCACCAAGGAACATCTTGCCGATGTCGCCCTGCATGTCGAAGGCACCGCTCTCGGAGCCATGACCGACGCCACAGGCCACTATATGCTCACAAATCTACGTCCCGGTACTTATACCGTCGAGGCATACTGTCCCGGGTATGTCACGGCAACGCAGAGGGTATCCGTAGCGGCAGACAGAACAATCGAACTCAATTTCGAACTCAAGGCTGACGCGCTCAATCTCGACCAGGTGGTTGTCACCGGCAACCGCGCCGAAGTGAGGCGCCGTAACTCATCGTCGCTCATCGGTGTTATCGGAGCACCCACACTGAAGATTGTAAACGCGGCATGTCTGGCCGACGGCCTCAACTACCAGCCGGGGGTGCGTGTCGAAAACGACTGCCAGAACTGCGGCTTCACGCAGGTGCGCATAAACGGCCTCGACGGACATTACTCCCAGATACTGATGAACTCACGACCTGTATTTTCCGCCCTTACCGGTGTTTACGGCCTGGAGCAGATTCCGGCCAACATGATAGAGCGTGTCGAGGTGATGCGCGGCGGCGGTTCGGCGCTTTTCGGGTCTTCGGCCATCGGAGGTACAGTCAACATCATCACCAAAGACCCGCTCAGCAACTGTGCGGAAGCATCGCATACGCTGTCGTCGATAGGGCTTACGGGCGCACTGGACAACAATACCACCCTAAGCGCATCGGTTGTCGGTGCCAATGACCGCGTGGGCATGTTTGTCTTCGGACAGAACCGGGTGCGCGACGGGTATGACCATGACGGTGACGGCTTTACCGAGATAGCCCAGCTGAAGACTCAGACTCTGGGGCTGCGCTCCTTTGTGCGCGCCTCCGAGCAAGCCAAGGTCACACTCGAATATCATGGCACGCATGAGTTCCGCCGCGGAGGCGACCAGCTGGACAAGCAGCCTGACCAGTCGATGGTGTGCGAGCAGACCGACCACAATATCCATGCCGTAGACCTGATGGGACAGTTCTGGAGCCGCGACCGCTCGAACCGCTATACGGTATTCGCCTCGGCCCAGAACACACGCCGCAGCTCGTACTACGGCTCGGACATGGACCCCAACGCCTACGGCCGCACGCACGACCTTGTCGTTGTTGGCGGCGTACAGTACATACACTCCTTCAAGCGGTTGTGGTTCATGCCTTCCGAACTTACCGGAGGCCTTGAATACAATTACAATTACCTGCATGACGTCACACTGGGATACGATCATGACGTGGAGCAGCGTGTCAACATATACAGCGGTTATCTGCAGAACGAGTGGCGCAACGGCACGTGGGGATTTCTTGTCGGTGCCCGCGTGGACAAGCATTCGCTCATAAACCATGCCATTGTGTCGCCGCGTGCCAACATACGCTGGAACCCCGACAGCAAGCTCAACTTCCGTGCATCCTACTCGACTGGGTTCCGTTCGCCTCAGGCTTACGACGAGGACTTCCATGTGGCCATTGTGGGTGGCGAGCGTGTAGTCACCGTGCTTGCCCCCGGTCTCAAGCAGGAGTCAAGCAACAGTTTCAGTCTGTCGGCCGAGTGGATGCCGAATTTCGGCGACATTCAGACAAACTTTACCCTCGAGGGCTTCTATACCGACCTGCGTGACGTATTTGTGCTAAGACAGCTTGACGAGCCTGACGCCGCCGGCAACGACGTGCTCGAGCGTACCAACGGTGACGGCGCCCGCGTGTACGGAATGACACTCGAGGGCCGCTTCGCTTTTCCGTGGCGCATGCAGCTGCAGGCCGGAGTCACTGTACAGGGAAGCCGTTACAAGAGACCCGAATACTGGAGCGACGACCCGGATGTGGCGCCGGTAAGACGTATGTTCCGCACCCCCGATACATACGGTTATTTCACTCTCAGCTATACTCCGCTCAAGCCGCTGACTCTGGCAATGGACGGCACCTTTACCGGAAACATGCTCGTCCAGCACCTGCAGGGCTCGGGCACTGATATCGACCGCGCCGTCACTACTAAGCGCTTCGCCGACATCTCGTTGAAGGCGACATATATGTTCAGTCTCTTCGGCAGTGCCGAAATGTCGGTTACCGCGGGCCTGCAGAATATCTTCAACTCTTATCAGAACGACTTTGACCAGGGAGCCATGCGTGACTCCGGTTATATCTACGGACCGTCCCGCCCCCGCACTCTTCTTGTAGGACTGTCGCTGCACATCTGATGGCGCTGACGCGGCTCCGGCCCCCTTGGCGTCCCCGGTAATTCGGCAACACCCGGACATAAAAACTACAGCCACGACCCGCAAAAAGGCCGTGGCTGTAAGTTTTATGGGGAATAGTGTCCTTACTTTGTCAGCGGCGAGTAATCGCGGCTGTAACGGAGCATCTGGGAGGGATAGTCCTCGGTATAGGAGACGGTGACATCGGTGATGTTGCCGGCGTTGTCGAATACGGGGGTGTAGACGGGATTGACAAAGCCCTTGTAGGGGGCGATGCTCAGGTGGCTGTAGCGTTCGAGCACTTCGTTGTGCAGGGCCGGGTCAACCTTGACGCCGTAGTCAAGCACAAGCTGGCGGCCGGCCTCGTAGTCACCTTCGGAACGCACGCGCTGCACTTCGGCGAGGAGTTGCCCGAAGAGGTGCCGCAGGGCCTTGTAGTCATTGATTTTGATGAAGGTCTTGCCGTCACGTTTCACAAATTCCACTACGTTGTCCTTTTTGCCGTGCTCGTAGGCCCATTTGGCGATGAGCTGGCGGTTGCGCATATGCGCTTCTTCGATATCCTTTCCGGGTTCGATGCGCATCAGCTGTGTCATCAGGCCGTTCAGCATATACTTGTAGTACTCGGCCTTGTATGCGTCCGGGTTGTCAAGCAGACCCAGCTCAAGCAGTTTGGGGTCGGCCAGGTAATAGAGCGCGAAGAGGTCGGCGCGGGCCTCTTCGAGGGTGGAACCGTGCTCCTTGAGGGCATCGGGGTCGACACCGGGCAGCAGTTTGCCGGAGCCGTGGCCGAGGCACTCGTGCAGGTCGGTATGCAGGTTGTCGGTGACGAAAAGATAGTCGTCGAGCAGCTTGGAGGTGGGAGCGTCAATTACGAATTCCTCGTTGAAGCCGTTGCCGTGAGCGGCTTCGTCATAAGCCTGCGTGATGTTTTCGATGGTGACGGACTTGGAGCCATGTGCGGCACGTATCCAGTTGGCATTTGGCAGGTTGATGCCTATGGGGGTTGCGGGGTATGAGTCGCCGGCAAGTATCGCGGCGGTGATTACCTTGGCCGACACGCCTTTTACCTTCTCCTTCTTGAAGCGCTTGTCTACCGGGCTGTGGTCTTCGAACCACTGGGCGTTGTCGCTGATGACTTCGGTGCGGTGGCTGGCTGGGATGTTCTTGCAGTCGACGATTGCCTCCCAGTTGCCGGTCATGCCGAGAGGGTCGTCATAGCTCTCGATGAAGCCGTTGATGAAGTCGACCTGCGAGGCGGTGTCCTCGGCCCACATAATCGAGTATTCGTCAAATGTGCGCAGGTCGCCGGTGGTGTAAAATTCGATGAGTTTTTTGATGTAAGCCTTCTGAGCGTCGTTTTCGGCAAAGGGGAGGGCCTTGTTCAGGTTTTCGACAATCTTTTCGATGGCGGCCGAATACAGGCCTCCGATTTTGTAAGGCTGCTCGACAACCTTGCCGTCGACTTTCGCCACACGGGTGTTGAGGCCGTACGAAATGGGTGTGAGGTCGGTTGTGTCCTTGATGGAGGCGTAGTATGCCTCGACTTCGGCCTGCGTCACCTTGTCGTCATAGAGATTGTTCGCCGACGTGCGGATAAGGTCCTGTCCGTCGGCCTGATTGACGCGTTTGGCGTATCTGGCGGGATTGAACATGGCGTCCTGAAGGGTGGCCAGCAGGGCCGCGTCGTTGAAACCGGCTGCGGCGTATTGGGCAGCGAAGAATTCAGGCGAGAAACCGGGTACGAATTTGTCCATCGAATAGTGGTGATGGATGCCGTTGCCGAACCATACCTGTTTGAGGTACTGCTCGAATGCCCTGAAATCCTTTGAATTGCGGTTGCCGCTGTATGTGGTGTAGATTTTTTCGAGTACAGGGCGCAGCTGCAGGTTTACGGCGCAGTTCTGGTCCCAGAGAATGTCGCGTCCATAGATGGCGGCCTCGGTCAGATAATATACGAAAGCCTTCTGGCTCGGTGACAGTTTCTCGAAGTCGGGCACTTTGTATCGCAGAACCTCGATGTCGGCGAAGTTGTCGACTTTGTAGCTGAAGTTGTCGTCGCTACCGGCCAGGGCTGGCGACGCAGTAAGCAGACTGACCATTGCTGTTGCGATAATTGTTTTTTTCATTTCAGGTTTAATGATTTCTATGAGAGAGTTAGTACGAGTTTTTAACTTTCTGAAAAATCCATGTCTGGGCTCCGGTGTTGTTGCGGGTCCAGAGCTGGATGTTGGTGCCTCGGGCGACACGGCTGGCCGACAGATCGATGACGTAATTCGGGTTTATGGCGCTGCGCAGGATATACTTCTGCCCGCCGACGCTGTAGGGATACCACAGCTGGGCCTTGGTGCCGTTATAGGGCCAGAGCTGGATGTTAGTGCCGTCGGCCATACGGCTGTTGCTTACGTCGATGACGTAGTCGGAGTTTATTGTGCTGCGGATGACGATGCCGCCGTCACGGTTTTCGACTTTCCAGTGCTGGGCGTTGGTGTTATTGTGGTCCCACAGCTGGATATTTGAGCCGGCGGCCATACGGCTGTTGCTGACATCGATGCAGTACAGTCCCTCGTATGAGGTCCATATGGTATACACGCCGTCCGGGATTACGACGGCTCCGGCGCACAGGCCGCAGATTGCGATGAATAATGCAGTGATAAGTTTTCGCATATTATTTTAGGTTTAGGCTTTGTCTATTCGATGTAGAGCACCAGACCTTTGAGGTATTCGCCTTCGGGATGATAGATATTGACAGGATGGTCGGCGGGCTGGGTGAGCTGGTGCAGGATGCGTACGCGGCGTCCGGTCTGCGCCGCCGCCGAGAATACAGCGAGGCGGAACTGCTCGCGGCTGACGGCCTGCGAGCACGAGAATGTGAACAGTATTGTACCGGGAGAAGCCTTTGCCATGGCTTTTGCGTTAAGGCGCTGGTAGCCGCGCAGGGCGTTCGGTATGGCGCTGCGATGCTTGGCGAAAGCCGGAGGATCGAGCACAATGAGGTCGTACGCCCCCTCTTCCGTCGTATCAAGGAACTTGAAGGCATCCTCGGCAAAGGCGCGGTGGCGCGTGCAGTCATCGCCGAAATTCAGCGCCACATTGGCCACTGTCAGCGAAATAGCCTTTGCCGACGAGTCAACCGAGTCGACATGTTCGGCACCCCCGTCAAGGGCGTAGACCGAGAAGCCGCCTGTGTAGCAGAACATGTTCAGCACCCGACGTCCGCGGGCGTAGTGTGCCAGCAGGGCGCGGTTGTCGCGCTGGTCGACGAAGAAGCCTGTCTTCTGGCCCTTTAGCCAGTCGATGTTGAACTGCAGACCGTTTTCGGTGGAGATACTGCCGTCATAGCGACCCACGATATACTGGTCGACGGGATCGAGGTTGGCTTTGTACGGCAATGTGGTCTCGCTCTTGTAAAACACGTTGGCGATGTTGGCGCCCGGAAGTTCGGTAAGCTGCTGCGCTATGTCGAAGCGGGCGAAGTGCATGCCTGGAGAGTGGGCCTGAAGGACGGCCGTGCGTCCATATATGTCGACAATGAGTCCGGGCAGAAAGTCACCCTCGCCATGTACAAGGCGGTATGTGTCGTTGTCTTCGCGTGCGAGCCGCAGGGCCTGGCGCAGCCGCAGGGCCTCGGCCAGGCGGCGTCCGTAGAAAGCGCCGTCTATCACTTCGTCATCGAACGAGAGCATGCGTACCGCAATGCTGCCGATCTGGTAGTGGCCCACGCCGGCCACGCGGCCGTCCGAGGTTACCACGCGCACAATGTCGCCCTCCTCTATGTCCTTGGGCACGCGGGCAATGGCACCGCTGAAAATCCCGGGGTGGAAACGCTGCAGCGATGCGTCTTTACCGTATCGCAGCCGTCTCTCCGGGTAGTGGGGCATTTCTTAAATTGGAATCTGCAATTGGTTATGTTTTCTGTATCGGTGTGCGGGCGCCGTGTCCTTCCGTCATTTCAGGAAAAACCGGTATAGGTCGTTGAGGTTTGCGTAGATGAGCAGGAGGAAGAGAAATGCCATGCCGGCAATCTGAGCGCGCTCGAGCAGCTTTTCGGACGGACGCCGGCGTGTCACCAGCGCCCATAGGTTAAACATTGCGTGGCCGCCGTCAAGAGCCGGAATCGGCAAGATGTTCATAAAAGCCAGGATTACCGACAGGAAGGCCGTCATGTTCCAGAATGTCAGCCAGTTCCATTTTGCCGGGAACATGTCGCCGATTGCGCCGAAGCCGCCGATACTCTGTGCGCCGGCTTTGGTAAACAGCAGTTTGAGGCTGCTGACATAGGTGACGAGCGTGTTGGTACCGTTCCTGATTCCGTGGGGGACAGCGTCGAGCAGCGAGTAGCGGACTTCCTTTATTTCGAAGATGTCCTGAGGCGCGGTGAGCTGGATGCCTATTTTGCCGGCGTCATTGACAGCGCATCGTACCGTCTTTTCGCGGCCGTCGCGAAGCACGGTCATGGGCACGGTTTTGCCGGATGCGGCGTTTAGTGCCGGATAGAATTCGGTCATCGACGGTGTAGGCCTTCCGTTGACGGATACAATGCGGTCTCCGCTCTCGATGCCCGCTGCTATGGCCCCTTCGCCGGCCATGGGTTTGGCCACTATTACAGGCACGCGGTAGGTCATTATGGGTTCCTTGACCTGGGCAAGCTTCTCAAGGAAACCGTTCGGGACGGTGACGGCTATGGTGTCGAATGTATCGGCTGCCGATTTGCGCAGGACTGTTATCACCGAGCCATCCTGTACCATGTCCCACATCTGGCGCTCGTCCGACGAGTCGGCGTGTCTGCCGTTGACATAGAGTATACGGTCGCCGTTCTTGATGCCGATGTCGTGCATCTGGGCGATGAAGTCCATGCCTTCGGTGGCGTTTTCGTATGGTATGGTGCGCTCGCCCCAATACCATGCGATGCCGATGTAGATGAGGATGGCGGTGACGAAATTCATGATTACGCCCGCCAGCATCACCATCAGCCGCGGGAACGGTTTTTTGGCGCGAACCTCCCATTCTTCCGGCTCTTTGGCGAGCTGATCGGCATTGGAGGTTTCGTCGACGATGCCGGCGATGGAGCAATAGCCGCCCAGCGGCACCCAACCGATACCGTAAAGAGTGGAGGCCCAGGTTGGCTTGCCGTTGCG
>CAZETN010000042.1:0-9485 GCA_964514475.1 uncultured Bacteroides sp. | reverse complement strand
AGGTTAGTGTACCCAGCGGCAGTGTAAAGTCGACATTTTTCAGGTTATGGCCTATACAGCCACGCAGATGTATGAATTTGCCGTTGCCGGGACGGCGGAACTGTGGCAGCGCAACCTGACGTGTGCCGTTCAGGTACAGGGCCGTCAATGTCTCTGTCTTGAGCATGTCGACCGGACTGCCCTCGAAAACCACCTGACCTCCGCGATGACCGGCCTTCGGGCCGATATCAACGATATAGTCGGCTTCAAGCATTATGTCCTTGTCATGCTCTACAACAATCACTGAGTTGCGGGCGTCGCGCAGACTTTTCAGCGAGTTAATGAGACGGTGGTTGTCTCGCTGGTGCAGTCCGATGGATGGTTAGTACAGAATGTAAAGCAAATTTACCAATTCAGATCCCATCTGCGTAGCCAGACGGATGCGCTGGCTTTCGCCGCCCGACAATGTGGCCGAAGCTCGGTTAAGTTGCAGATAATCCAGACCGACATCAATCAGGAAGTGCAGGCGGTTTCGGATTTCCTTCATTATTTCGTGTCCGACCGTCTGCTGTGTCACTGACAAAGAGTCGAGGGCATTGTCGGTCCACACATATAGGTCCGATATATCCATACGGCACAGGTCAGCGATATTTTTGTCTCCGATGAAGAAGTGCAGGGCCTCGCGGTTGAGCCGGTCGCCATGACATTCGGGACACTCGCACCGTGAAAAGAAACGGGTGCTCCACTTGCGTGATGAAACACTTGCGTCCTCGTCCTGTGACATCTCTATATACTTTATTACGCCTTCATATGTCGAGAAGTAGTTGGTCAGCGACATTGTCTCGTTGTGAACGCTGATGTGGTCGGGCGTACCATTCAGGATGTCGTTAAGACACTCTTCGGGCATTTCGCACACTGGAGTATCGATGCTGCAGTCGTGACGTTGACAAATCGCATCTATCTGCCAGAAAATCATCTGGTTTTTATACTTGCCCAGCGGTTCGATGGCCCCCTGTCTGATAGACAGAGAAGAATCCGGAATAACCTTTTCGATATCGACCTGATTGATATAGCCAAGCCCGTTGCAGACCGGACAAGCGCCCTGAGGTGAGTTGAACGAGAAATTATGGGGTGCGGGCTCGCGGTACGAAATTCCGCTGACCGGATCCATCAGCATCTGTGAATAATGAGCTATTTCATCGGCCGCAACATCATAAATCATCATTTGCTTGTCTCCCTGACGCAGCGCCGTCTCCACGGTTGTGCGCAGGCGCTCGTCATCATCGGCAGTAACTTTGAGACGGTCTATAACCAACTCCACCGAATGGTTTTTGTAACGGTCGAGCTTCATGCCCGGAAGCATCTCGCGCAATTCGCCGTCGACACGCACATGGAGGTAGCCTTTTTTTCGAAGCTGCTCGAATAAATCCTTGTAGTGACCCTTGCGGTTGCGGACAACCGGCGCCAAGATATATATTTTGCGGCCGTTATAACGCGACAACACCAGATCCACGATTTTTTCACGGGTATACTTCACCATTGGCTCTCCCGAGATATAGCTGCGGGCTTCTCCGATACGGGCATAGAGGAGTCGCAGAAAATCATAAATCTCTGTAGTGGTGCCGATAGTGGAACGCGGATTGCGGTTTATGGTTTTCTGCTCGATGGCGATAACCGGACTGAGTCCGCTGATTTTGTCCACATCGGGACGCTCGAGACTTCCCAGAAGATTGCGGGCGTATGCGGAGAATGTTTCGATATAGCGCCGCTGTCCCTCGGCAAAAATAGTATCGAAGGCCAACGACGATTTGCCCGAACCGCTCAGGCCGGTGATGACGGTCAGTTTGTTGCGCGGGATAGTTACGTCAATGTCGCGCAGATTGTTGACGCGCGCACCTATGACCTGCAGGTCGGTGGTGCCGTCGTCCGCTACCGGCTGTGACGCATCTGCTAATCGAATTTTATTATTGTCGGACATTTCTGTCATTGCATTACCCACTTATGGTTATAGATATGATGTTTCTGCGTTGAACGGTTAAGCGACTTGAGTTCAGGGACACGCACGGTATAAGTCTTACCATTCGCATTAGTAAGTTTCTTTGCCCGAATCCAGGGATTTTCCTCGCGTAACTGGGCATATGTAATACCGTGGTCTTTTGCCCACTGAGGCCATGAATCTACCGGACCTGATACCTGCACCTCGGTGCACTCGGCGCCCTGATACAGCGATTGGGGCGATATCTCATATCCGAATGCGCGCGGATTTTCCATGACGGCTTTCATGGCCATTATGCGGAACACGTAACGCGATGTCTCCTCGGTGAGGTAAAGGTCGAACGTGTTGTCGACAAGCTGCTTGGACAGTTCGGACGAAATCCGGCCCTGACCGCCGTTGTACGAAGCCATCGCCGTGGCCCAGTCACCGTACTTTTCGTAGGCCTTTTTCAGAAAACGCGCCGCTGCTGCTGTACTCTTTACGGGATCATATCGTTCGTCTACTTCGTCGCTTACCTCAAGGCCATAGTCTTTTGCGGCGCCCGGAATGAACTGCCATATTCCGGCAGCTTTCGCGGGTGAATAGGCGCGTGGACTCAGATAACTCTCGACGCAGGCAAGATAGACAACATCCTCGGGGACCCCGTTGGCCTTGAGGATTGGCACAATCACCGGAAAATATTTGTTGGCACGCTTGATGGTGAGCAGGGTATTGCCGTGTCCGTATGCCAAAGAGGTAAGTTCCCGGTCAAAACGCTCGAACATATCTTCGCGGTCGAGTTCTACGCGTTTGCCGCAGAACATCATGCTTTTGGGAATTGTGGGATTGTGAACGGCACTGAAAGCAAAAAAATTGTTGCGGCTGCCGTGTGAGCCGGGCTGATTGGGCACGGCATACGAAGCCGGCATATATGCCGCGGAGATGGCAAGGCATGCCGCGATACTGAGAATTTTTCTGTTCATAGTATCGTAAAAACGATGTATTGTTGAATTTTGTTTGGCGTCACTCACTCCTCCGAACCCGGCGGGGTGGTGTTGGTGCCGGTATTTCGGCTGCGGTGCAGGATATTGATGTCGCCGCTGAGATTGTATTTACGGCCATCGGCTCCCACAGCCTTTATTACATAGAAATAAACGCCGGTCGGCACAACTTTACCTTTGTATTTGCCGTCCCAGCCGTCTGCAGGATTGGTAAACGAGCAAAGTTTTGTTCCCCAGCGGTTAAAGATGTGGCACTCGAACGATACTATGGACTGGTACGAGACCTTCCATTCGTCGTTCTTCCCGTCTCCATTAGGAGAAAAGGCATTCGGACACTTAAGTACCGATGCGCCTATATTGACTGTATACACCGGGCTGTTATAAAAGCACTGCCCGGCAGCGTCGCTGCACTGATAGCGGACGTACAACGTAGCCTGCTCATCGAAGGTATATGTCAGCTCGTCCTGATTGAACCGGCGGTCGATATCCTCGAATTCCTCGGTGCGCGCGAACTGCCACTCGCGAAAAACGGCAGCATCGGTGGGCACGGCTGTGAAAGTGATGACACATGGGGCGGACCCCCCCAGACCGTCGGTCCCGTTATTTTTTTCGTTGGAATTGTCGCGGCTCTCCTGAATAGCTTCTGTTTCGGCTCGGACGGCAACTGCAGTATACGACTGTGATGACACCGAGATACCACGGCCCCAGAACTCCAGGAAACGGTCGCCGGCAAGAGTGAAGTCAGTATCGCAGAGCGGCGCCTCTACTCCGGTGACGGCGTGCAGCGAGGGGAGCGTCTCAGTTGCTGGTGTTTGAATCCACTGCTTCTGTTCCTTGTCGTACTCGAGGGTTTGCCAGCCGAGTTTGATGTCGCGCGACAATTCGAAGCCGCGCCCGCTCACAGAGAAATAGTGTATGGCGTCTCCAGTGCCGTCTATATCCAGAACCACACGGTCGCATGCACTCTCAGGCGAAACGGACAACCCGGCTACCCTCAGCTCGTGCTGCGAGTAGTCAGTAATCCAGTAATAGTGTTGCTCGGTGCCGTCGGAGATTACGAATCCTGTGTCACCCTCCTGAAGCGTAACGGTATAAACATTGCCGTTGCGCGTGACACCCTCTATTTCGGTCATGGGCTGCCCAGGAGTACCATAGCGGTTCCACGACACCTGCGAGGAGGTTGCGGTGTAGCTGACTGTTACACCATTGGCCATAGGGAGGACATATACTGCCTCAAGGCCCGAGGCACGCTCGGCATCGGCCTTAAAGGCCGGTTCCGGAAGGCCGGAAAAGTCGAGGCGCGCCGATAAAGCGAAAGCGCTCAGGCCGACAATGGCTGCTGTAACGATATATCTGAGATTTTTGATTGGCATCATTTGCAAAGTTACGACAAATATGACACAGCCGCAAACAGCCGCGCATATCCATATAATAATATAGATTAACGCTATAACACGCCACAATATTTTGATGGTAATGGATAAAAATCAACGCAATCCAAGCATTTTGTGTGTCTGCAGCGACAGTGTCCACCGCGGATGCATCATAATATAGTCGATGCATGCGTCCGTGTTGCGTCGGTTGAACTCGGCATCGCCGCGGTCGCAGGGCTGCAGGCAGCAAATATCCGGTATCAAGGGCATTTCCCGGACAAGACGCTCCACATATTCGGGATGGTCCATGTCGAAGACAACCTTCAGTTCGTCGATATCCTCTACAACCGGAACCACACCGTATTTCGGCGAGCAGGTAATCCAGTCTATCTTCTCGGCAAGTCCGGCGCCAAGCCGTTGTGTTCCGTTGGTTTCAATCTGAACAAAACAGCCGAGGGCATGCAGGGCGTCGACAAGACGACCGGTAAGTTGCAGAAGCGGTTCGCCGCCGGTGATTACGATATGTCGTGACGGAAACTGCGTTATCTCGCCGACGATTTCATCCTCGGCCATCTCGACGCCGTCCTGATGCTGAGTGTCGCAAAAGTCGCACTTTAGATTGCAGCCGCTGAGACGTACGAAGACAGCCGGTGTACCAGTGAAATGCCCCTCGCCCTGAAGAGAGTAAAAAATCTCGTTAACCTTCATTACAGCAGTATTGATGTACCTCTCGAATCATGGCGTCGTCGCAATAAGTCGCCACATTGCCTTCGCTCTCCTGCACCGATGCCTTATAACACTCCGGTATTTGGTCCACTACCCATCGCGCTATGTTTTCGGCAGTAGGATTGAAAGGCAACAATTCATTGAAATTACCATGGTCAAGATATCCGTGAATTTTCTCTTTGATATGCGTAAAATCCGCTACCATACCGTCGGCGTTAAGGCCTTGTGCACAGCAATATACTGTTATTATCCAATTGTGACCATGCAGACCGGCGCATTTGCTGTTATAGGACAATTCGAGCCTGTGCGCCCCTGCAATCTCCATTCGTTTCGTTACGTAATACATAAACAATCGCGGTAATTTGTACCTCAACCCGCAAATTTACACAAAAAAAATTAATCTCAACAGAAAGCGCGACATTCGGAGGTGAACAGCACTCCGTTTGTCAGTTAGATAATTGATCATCAATTCCACATGGGGTTTCGGAGGACAAAACGGCGACAAACGGCTGCGAAATCGGCGTTATGATTCCTTAATTTTCATCCAATGGATTTTAGCAAACGTGATTTTTCGTCTGTTGGCAATTCGTCATTTTTCAGAGTATTTTAGTATCGCGATTGTACCACGCGAAAGGGTGACACGGCACGGCTTTCTTTCAGCAACGTGCAACACCTTTCAAGAGCGTGCAACAAATTTCTTCGGTAATGGACAGTCAAATTAAACACAACGTTTCGTTTATCAACGAATTTCGGGCTAAACTTACCCGTAGGGGCAGTCTCCCGTTCAATTGCTACCCGTGTCCCTTCGCAATTGGCAGATGCGGACTATGCCGAACACCGCCATCCCTTTGATGTACTAAAAACATCGCCACTCCCTCAAGGAGGTCGGCGATGTCGCAGAAGGTCGGTATGATTGGAAGATTGATCGATGGAGAGATGGAGTCAGTCTGTAATGATTATTTCTTTATTATGATAAATTCCACCTTTTGAAGACCCTTTTTATGGACGTTGGCAAGAATAAGCGCATAGCTGACCTTATCGCCGGAGTTCATGGAGCGGATGCGTGTAAACTCGTCTTCAGGAACGACATTTTTGAACATCGGACCGGATGCCCCATTACGCACCAGACGAATTTTGTCGGTAAAGGGTGAGAGGACATACGAGTAAGTTGCCTGATAAGGCACACTATGGAATTTCACCCAGTTCGGGTCTTTATGATCAAGAATATTCACCAGCCATATGCGCGCCTTATCGTAAGAGGGTAAGGGAGAATCTTTGTCATACTGAACCTTACTGTCTATTTTACCTTCATCATCAACTACAACAGCACTACATACACCATACTTTTCGAAAGGGCACAAGTCATAATATTCAATGTCGGCTTCCGCAGTTATCTCCTTGTCGTGTGGAAGCTCTGGTTCTACTACAAGTCTGTCGGCAAGAATTTTGACGAGTGAATATGTGCGATCGGATGCATCGGCGCCCGGATTGGCGAGTATGGTACGCTTCACCGAGAGGTAATACTCGTGTCCACGCTCGTATGTAAAACCTTCGATTTCATTAAAAGCAAGTTGCAGTGTTTCGCCGGGAAAGTCCTCCGATTCGACGAGCATACACTCTATGGGGCGCTCCATTTTGTCATCGGACAAGTCGTACATAATGCCCGTTTCAGACGACACCTGCATCCTGATTTCTTTGACTGAATCTTTTGGCTCATCATCATCGCTACAAGCAGTCAGTCCTGCCACGGCGAGAAATGCCATGAATAGCATTCTGAGAAAGTTTGTATTCTTCATTCTTTTTAAGTTTTAATTGTACACTAAGTTGAAAAGGCACCAGACGCGCCCTACATAGTAAACATAACCGCCTATAGTGTTTTGTGGCAAAAGTACAAAATCTTTGGTAAATAGTAAGCAATGGTCTTCACTTCATATTGTTTATACTTATTTTGGAGGATACTTTTATCTGCTGATGCATAATGCTGATGATTATCTGATGAAAAAATTATTGGATAATTATTGGATATTTGGTGGTTAGAGAAAAATATTGTAATTTTGCCGAGCCTTTTGGATAAGGGCATCAATACAAACCTCTTTTAATTAATATTTAATGGCAACAAAAATTAGACTGCAACGCCATGGTCGCAAGAACTATGCGTTCTATCCTATTGTTATCGCCGATAGCAGGGCACCACGAGATGGTAGATTTATTGAAAGGATAGGTTCCTATAATCCGAACACTAATCCTGCTACAATCACTCTTAACTTCGAGCGGGCTTTGTATTGGGTAAACTGCGGTGCCGAACCCACCGACACCGTACGCGCCATCCTCTCCGACGAGGGCGTGCTTATGATGAAGCACCTCATGGGCGGAGTCAAGAAGGGTGCATTTGACGAGGCTGAGTGCCAGCGCCGTTTCGACGCCTGGAAAGCCAACCGTCAGCAGAAAGTAGACAATCTGAAGGTGTCAATCGCCGACAAGAAGCAGCTTGCCGCCAAACAGCGTCTTGAGGCCGAGAAGGCCAAGAACGCCGCCAAGGCTGAAGCCGTAGCCAAGAAGAAAGCCGAACTCGCCGCCGCAAAGGCAGAGGCTGAAGCAGCCGCCGCAGCCGCAGCTCAGCCCGAAACTGAGGCTCCCGCAGAGGCTACTGCCGAATAAGCTTAAGGCCAAGTCAGCGTAACTGGCATCAGTGTACACACCCGACGCCGCACCCCGTAAAACATACGGTATGCGGCGTTGCTGTTTTTAAGGCAGCAAGCCATAGATTTGCTAAATACCGGAATTTTTGTACCTTTGTGAAAATTATTGAAAATCATTCATCAGACATGGGCAATAGCAAAAAATTTCCCGAATACACCTCCTTCAACCTCTCGGAGGTAAACAAAGAGGTTCTGGCCCGCTGGAACGAGCGCGGTCTGTTTGAACGCAGCGTCGCCGAACGCGAGGGCTGCCCGTCCTTCGTTTTCTTCGAGGGCCCTCCCTCGGCAAACGGTCTGCCCGGCATCCACCATGTGCTCGCCCGCACCATCAAGGATATGTTCTGCCGCTACAAGACCATGAAGGGCTTTCATGTAAAACGCAAGGCCGGATGGGACACCCACGGACTGCCGGTGGAACTCGGCGTGGAAAAAAATCTCGGCATAACCAAAGAGGACATCGGCAAGAAAATCAGCGTGGATGACTACAACGAGGCTTGCCGTCGCGAGGTGATGAAATACACCGGCGAATGGGAAAAACTCACAAACTCTATGGGATATTGGGTGGACACCAAAGATCCCTATATAACCTACGACAACCGTTACATCGAGTCTGTATGGTGGCTGCTCGGCCAGTTGTACGACAAAGGTTATCTGTACAAGGGTTATACGATACAACCCTATTCGCCGGCTGCAGGAACCGGCCTCTCGACACACGAGCTCAACCAGCCCGGGTGTTACCGTGATGTAAAGGATACCACCTGCATCGCCATGTTCGAGACCACTGACCCCAAACCCGAAATGACAGGGTGGGGTACACCCTACTTCATGGCTTGGACCACCACTCCGTGGACTTTACCCTCGAACACGGCGCTCTGTGTAGGTCCGAATATCGACTATGTGGCAGTACGCACATTCAATCCCTACAGCGGCGACAAAATCACCGTTGTGGTTGCCGAGGCCCTGTTGGGAAGCATATTCGGAGACAAAGCTGCCGGCGTTCCTCTTGACGAATACAAGAAGGGAGATAAGGCAGTTCCCTACGAAATTGTCGGACGTTACAAAGGCACCGACCTTGTGGATATGCACTATCGCCAGCTGATACCCTGGATGAACCCCGGCGAGGGCGCTTTCCGCGTTATTCCCGGTGACTATGTCAGCACCGAGGACGGTACGGGTATCGTTCATATCGCCGGCACATTCGGCGCCGATGACCAGCGTGTGTCGCGTCTCAACAATGTGCCGCCCCTGCATCTTGTCGACCGCGACGGCAATATCCGTCCTATGGTAGACATGACCGGCAAATTCTATTTGCTTGACGATCTTGACCCCGAGTTTATATGCAACAGTGTCGATGTCGAGGCTTATACCCCCTGGCAGGGAAAATTCGTTAAAAACGCATACGACTCCGCCAAAACAGACAAGGACGAGACTCTCGACATCGAGATATGCATGTACCTGAAGCAGCGTGGACAGGTTTTCCGCATCGAAAAGCATACACACAGCTATCCCCACTGCTGGCGCACCGACAAGCCCGTGCTTTATTATCCTCTTGACAGCTGGTTTATCCGCACTACCGCCGCCCGCGAGCGCCTGATGCAACTCAACGAAGGCATCAAGTGGAAACCTGCCAGCACCGGGAGCGGTCGCTTCGGCAAATGGCTTGAGAATCTTCAGGACTGGATCCTGTCCCGTTCGCGCTACTGGGGCACCTCTCACCCCATCTGGCGCACCG
>CAZETN010000041.1:0-9486 GCA_964514475.1 uncultured Bacteroides sp. | reverse complement strand
CCCTGAGGAGGAGTGAGGAAAGGGCCGTTGCACTTCTTATTGGAATCTTTCTTTACATATTTTAGGCTAATTTTAGTGCTATTTATTTGCATTTTAACACTTTTATGCCTAACTTTGCAACACAAGTTTTAGGCCTGGCACCTCCTTGTCTCTCCCCGTTTTCCGTTTTTAGGCTTTTTTATCGCGCTTACCCGTGCTCTGCGCCTGAAATTTGGCTCATTACCAAAAAACCGTGCCTACAGCCAATTGCGTACGTGCATGGCTGCAGAACCTTTTTCAGCTGTCATGTACAGCGCCGAACCGAATACTGAACACAACTGAAATACCACAACACAACAAATAGCATCAAAGCAACCCTGCTGACATTGCCGCCGGACAGACCGACACGGTACGAGGCACACCCGCAAACCCGACGCCTTACTTAAATCATTGCCGCATTAAAATGCTGACGTGCCGGGCGATCTCATTTTGCCGATGCCGTACCCCCGACTCCGGCACAAGCTAACGCCGGTCCGAGCGTGCGACACATTAAACACCATCATACACAATGCCGCCCCTATGCTCTAAGGGGAACCGCGGCGGTAAACGCCGACAAGACTCCATTACATAAACCTATAACGAATATCTGCATCCGAACCGTCATTCACGACAACACCACCTCTCGACATCATTTTGCGAAACAGCTCTAAGTTTTCCTTCAAGTAAATTACGCCCACATTCACATGAAGCATCTCTTATCAGCGTTGCTATTGTCGCTGGCGCTCATGGCCTCGGCAAACACACCTTGGTCGGAATTACCGGTCAAAGACATTATCAACACCCTTGACACATACCTGCGTGACGCCGATAAATACGACGCGAACGTAAGGGCGCGCATCTTCGAACATAAACTGCGGTTATGGGGACAGCCCACCCACAACCGCGACAGCCTGTATTTCACAATCGGAAAAATGTATTCGCACGTCGACATCGACTCGGCTCTGCGTTACTATGACCTCGGCATGAAAGTAGCCGAGCTCAACAAAGACGACAGCCAGTACATGCGGCTGCGGCTCGAGCAACTTCAGATGCTCCCGTACAAAGGGCTTGTACATCAGGCGCTCGAAGCCATCGATGCCATCGACCCCGCCGCGCTTCCGCAGCGGTTGCTGGGAAAATACTACTACACGCGCCACCTCATATACCAGAATTCGTTCGACGCGGAGTCTCCCGACTCGGTACGCGCCAAATACTCACGCATCGCCCACGAGGCCCTCGACTCGGCCATGACGTATCCCATAGGCCACAGACAGGGAGCCGATATTTATCCCTACTGGAAGGGGCTGATGCGCCCCGAGTCGGTAAAGGCCGAGTATGTCGAGAGCGGCCTGCGCGGCATCATCGACACCCTGAGCCTCGAAAACGAGCTGATGCCGCTGCTTTCATCGATGCTGGCGTTCCATTACCGCGAAAACGGCAATATTGCCGAGGCTATCCGGTACTATGCCGTTTCGGCAATATCCGACATACTGCAGGGAAAAGCCGAATCCACATCGCTGCATCGTCTCGGTGGCCTGATGAGCGAGCAAGGCGACAACCGCCGCGCATACCGATACCTGACAACAAGTCTGAACCGCGCTGTCGCTTCGGGAGCGAGGCTCCGGGCCCTTGAAGCCGCCCAGTCGCTCCCGCTGGTAATTCGCACGACCGAAAAGGGCGAGGCTCAGAACCGCAGACTCATGGTGGGACTGATTATAGCCCTGTCGCTGTTTGTCATAACGCTTGCCGTCGCACTCGTGAACGTTCACCGTCACCGCAAGCGCCAGAAAGACCTGCGCGAAAGACTCGCACGCGCCAACGATTCGAAAGACGCCTACATCGAGAAAATGCTCGAAATCTGCGCGAACAATATCGACTCCGTCGAAACCTTCAACCGAATAGCGGCCCGCAAAATAAAAGCCTCGCAGACATCCGACCTGCTCCGCATGCTCGAGAAGGACGAGTTTGTACAAAAGCAGCTGCAGGATTTCTATAATGCCTTCGACCCCGCTTTCCTGGCAATCTATCCCGACTTTGTCGAACGCATAAATACCCTGCTCGATCCGGAATTCCGCTACGCGCCCATAACCGGACAAAGCCTGAATGCCGAACTGCGGATGCTGGCACTGATGATGATGGGCATAACCGAAAGTCCGCGGCTGGCACGTTTTCTGGGCCTCAACGTCAACTCGGTATACACCTACCGCACAAAACTGAAAAATCGTGCCACTGACCGGGAAAATTTCGATGAAAACGTACGTAAACTAAGCCGGATTTGCTAAATATAAATCTATATCGCGAACACCTTAAAATTTGGCTAACACACTGCTAATGTATGCCATAAGCTCTAAATCGCGAAAAATATTTTAATATTTTATCTATATTTTATGGCATATAACATAAATTATGTTTACCTTTGTAACGCATTAAGGTAAATAATAATTCAGGTCTAAGATTCAAGGTTATTATTTTAGGATTTTTGTAGTATTAGAATCGGTCCCATCGTGAGATGAGACCGTTTTGTTTATACCCTCCCCAAAAGATCGGATTGTCCGCCGAAGACGGCCTTATCCTCTGAAGCGCCCCGTCACAACGGTCCCCGCTCAAAGGCATCGATATACGACCCGGGCGTGGAATTCACTATCCTGACATCAAGACCGCGGGCATATGCGGCAATGCGGTGATAGGCGCGGAAGGCAACGTAGAAGCTGCGTATGATGTCGTGAAGACGGTAACCCTCGTATTCGGCATATACACGGGCGCGCTCGCTCTCCGAGTCGCTGTAGAAGTGAGGCTGCACGCTGACCACATGATTGCGGTCGTCTACATACAGGCTCTGCATCCAGCTGTGGTCGGCCCCCACGATATTTATGCGTGTATAACCGAGCCAGATGCCGCACATGATGGCCGGAATAAGTACATTGCGCGGACGCGGCATGGCCATACGCGAGCCATATGCGGCACGCTCGAACCAGCCGAAGCCCTCTACCCCCACGGCGTTGAAAGCACGCACCGTGATATTGGTGTTGGTTCCGTAAAGGTCCCGGGCGCGTGCGGCGGCCGCACGCGGAACCAGCAACGTCATCGGCCAGTCCACGGCTGACATAGCCCGCCTGAGCTTAAGCAGGTTTTGCGATGTGCCGTCACTGAAAAAAAACGGATCGGCAAGCACATAATACCGTGGCCGCAACGATTCGAAAACCGGAGCATTGGCGGCAAAGTTGACGGCCATCAGGTCGTAGGCTCCGAGCGCCTCCCTGTCATCGGAAAGGGTACGGTTCAGCGACGGACCGTTACCGAGCACTGCCAGAGGGCGACGCCTCACTTCAGGCTGCAGAGTGCCGCCACGGCTCATGAGCAGCATCTTCACGATGCCCTTGCAGGTTGCGGCAGTCGCCGATGCGAAATCCGAGGCTGTCATGATTCAGATGCTGTCGGCGCTGTAATCGTGTGTACGCAGATATTCGGTGACACGGTGCATCCTGTACTCACCGGCCTCGGCTATAAGCCTGGCGTCATCGAAGGTGAGCGTGGTTGTCATCTCCTCGTATCGCGTCTTGTCGTAAAACAGAGTCGCCACGCGTGCAACCAGACCGCTCACGGTCCACACCTTCTTGTCGTTTATCCTGAAGGCCAGTGCGTCGATAAGATCATCTACCGGCGTCGGCTCGCCGTCGGTGACGTTGAGAGGACCGATTACGATCTGCGCATCGCCGGCAGCCATCAGCCTGTCGGCGAAAAGACGCGACAGGGCCGCTACATCCGTCGCGTGTACCAGCGATACGCGGCTGTCGTTACCGGCGACGTGGAAAAGCCAGCCGGCATTGATGCCTCGGGCCAGCCACATCGGAAATCCCGTCATGCCGGTGCCTATGACATACGAACAGCGCAACACACATCCCGGAAGGCCGTTTGAGCGGAGGAATGAGGCGAAATGTCCCTCGTAATTGGTCCAGAATGACTTTTTCTCGATCGGCGCGTCCTCGGTGACGCCCTCGCCGCTGACTACATCGTAAATTTTTGTGGCCGAAATCATCACCGCGCATCTGACACCGTCAGGAAGCGACGACGGTAGCTTGTCGGTGACCACAACGTTTTCCTCGCCGAAAGCGCGGTTCATGTACGGAGCCATGAAACGGCGTTCGGGACAATAAACCAGCGTACGCACGGTAGCGGCAGCTTTTTTCGACTTTGTTCTGGGAGCGGCGTTGCCGTCCTTTACCTCTTTTTCGGCCATAACAAATTTGTGATTACTGGTATATAATGACGCAGGATACGCAGCGGCGATGCCGGCAGCCCACAGCGGCGCAATGCCTTAAGCTTTTCTCTATTGTTGGTTATCAGGCGATTATACAGACGCGATGATATGCCGCCACTCTGCATGGCGACCATGTCCAACGGCAAATATACAGATTTAATCCGTTTGCAGCAAAAAAGTCTGGTAAACATTTCAAAGTCGGCCGCAATAATATAGTCTTCGGAGTACGGTCCGATCATCCTCGCCACATCGCTACGTACAGCCAGCGACAGGTGAGGAGGCGCATAACCGTCCAGGATGCGCCGCAAGCCGCACCCGTTGCCCGGGTAATAACGCCGTGGACGTCCGTGCCGGTCCTCGAAATGCACGTCGCCATACAGAAATCCGATTTCAGCGTCCGAGGCGAACTCGCGTGCCACCCTATGCAGAACTTCATCAGAGGTATATACGTCGCCCGCATGCAAAAGCATCACTATATCGCCTGTGGCGGCGCCGACACCCGTATTGATGGCATGATACACCCCTCGCGGGGCTGACGTTATAACACGCGCGCCGCCGTATGAGCCGGCCAGCCATGCTGCCGTACCGTCGCCGCTGCAGCCGTCGACCACTATGTGTTCGATTTCGACATCGTCGCATTTCTGAGCACGCACTGAACCTACGGTGCGCCGCAGCCCCGCCAGATTGTCGCGTGTGATGGTCACTATGCTGATTTTAGTTGCCATTGAACTGTCAGGAAAGAGGATTGGGACCGGTCATGGCGGCAGTCTGCAAGTAATACGCAGTCACGAGCACGACAGCCGTAACCACGGCGAATACCGCCATCCATACCACGAAAGCACGACTGCGCGAACGCCTGGTCAGAGTATATGCCACTGCCGGGGCCATCATGGCCAGTGCCGGCAACCCGTAGCGTGATACAGTGCCCCCATACATGACACAGGGCACCAGCCAGCAGAAAAGCCCGTACATAGCGACGACGGCAATGCGTCCCTGCAACGCTGAAAGGTGTCGGCGGTATAATCGTGACACCGTATCGCCGAAAAAGTATATGGCCACCGCCCCGAACAGGTAGCCCGGATATGCGAAGTGGGCGTAGACGAAGGTCGGACCGAAAACCAGGTCACGGCTCCAGTTCCATGGAAAAGGCACAAAAAACTGCACACATGCGGCAACCGGAGTCATCAGCAGCTTGCGCCACAAAGGCAGCGCGCCGATATCGCCGAAGATGCGGTAATACGCAAAGTGTGAGGTGTCCGTAAGCTCATCCTGTATCGAACTCTGAACGCCCTGGTATTCGGAGGCGGAAACCGAATTCAGCAATATCGCGGCACCATACCACACAAGCAGAATGGCCGCCATCCATACCAGCCGCGCAATCACTGTGGCACGCACATTTCTGAAGCCGGGCAAAATGGAGGTGAGCGCCAGTCCGACTACCGCCAGTCCGAGGAAATGCAGTCTGGCCACACACAGCATTACCGTTGCAAGTGCCAGCTGCCATGTCGGTTTGCCCGCGAGCATTCCGCGCACAGCAAATATCATGGCGCATATGACCCAGGCATCCTTCAGCAGCACGCAGCCCATCGACAGCCAGTAACACACGCAGCCCATGACTGCGACAGACAGTGCGCACTGCGCCCGTGACAGTCCAAGACTGCACGCCACAGCAGACAGCTGCACCAAGGCGCCCATGACAGCCGCCATACTGAGGATGCAGCAAGCCGATACCGACGGTCCGGTCAGCCGGAACAAGGCCGCCAGCACATAGGAATATGACGATATATGGCCGAAAAATTCGTCTGGCTCGCGCATAAAATCTGCGGCATCGCGCCAGAAACGCATCGAATCTGAATTCAGAAGCACCGGGGCCGCGTCTGTCCCCCCGGCATGCACGGTGTAGTACCATACATTGACAATAACACCCGTACCGAGCATACCCGAGACCCCCGCAAGTACGGCGGCGCCGCCACGCGAGTAACCCGACGTATGCGCATAAGCCGTCAGTGACAAGGCCGTGACAGCCGCCATCACGGCCACCCAAAGCCACGGCATCCCGGCAAAGACGGCGCGCACCGCAACCGTGACGGCTACTGAAACCGCCACATATATAATTATGGTACGTCCGGCCGCACCATGGTTGCTGTTGACCTTAAAGGCGCTCATCGTCAGTTTTTATAGCATCAAGGAAGTTGGGATATTAAGGAAAGCTGATTTCTTCATCTTACTTATCAGAATACCAGCACAAGCTCGGCCACGATTTTATCGCCGGAGCCAGGTTTGTCGGGACGGATATGGCCGAAGAAGTACTTTTCGTAGTTGAGTCTGAAACGGCAACTGAGACCCTTTGCGCCGTCGTGGGCAAGTGTGCCGCCGACGGTTATGCGGTTCTGCAGCGGATTGTCGGTAACCAGACGACCGGCGGCATCGCGAATTCCGGACGAATTGTCGGTGATACCGTCAGCACGCAGCTGGGCCGACCAGCGGTTGAACAGACGTCCGCGCATCGGGTGCGCGTAATCGCCATACACCACGTAGCCGTGGGTGGCCGCGTGCGCCTTGTCAGTATAATGTCTGTAAAGGTACTCGGCGTCGAGCAGCAGGCCGCCGCGCCGCCACTGTAGCCCGAAGTTAACCAGATTGATCCGTACCGAGTCCGGCTCGACGGACATAAAGCCCGTGTTCAGCTTCCAGTCGCCCAACGTCAGCCGTGCCGTCCCTGAGGCCGAATACGTGCGCGTCCATTTTTTGTGGTCGGTGATGGTATATGGATTGAAAATGCCTCCGGCAAGCTCAAGTGTCTTGCCGAACGGTTTCCACGACAACTGCGCGCCCACGGCACGGTAGTTGCACATGTTTTTTACCAGCAATGACCTGTTTGCAAATATATATGTCGCCGGACCCAGAAACATCTCCTGACCGAAAGGCATACGGAATTGTCCTAACCTGAAATTCAGCCTCCCGGTAAGGTCTACGGCGCCCCAGGCATCGAGAATTTTAACCGAACCCTGGTCGCAGAAGTCGGTGTTGACAAGCAGTTCGAAAATATCGTACAGCCGCGCACGCAGGGCCACACGGGCATTGCGCACGGCAAAACGGCCGTAACCGTCCTCGGTTCCGGCCTCGTACCTACCCACTACGACGCCCGACACCGAGGGCACAAACGGACGCGCGGCCTGCGTCTTCGGGGTTAAGGTGTCGCAGCTGTCAGGTACGGATGGGCGGGCGACACTACCTTCGGACAGCGGCGCCGGCGTATTCTGCGCGGTCGGAAACGCGTCAACGACACCGGCGGCCAGAACCGCCGGTGTCGTAAGTATCGCGAATACCGCGGACAGTAATCTTACTGTGGCGGAAGTTATCATTTATCAGGTGGGGCAGCGGACAGCGGCCGAGGCAAACCTATGCTTGCCTGGAGGGAGCGGGGACCGTATCGGTCAGTCGCTGCCGGGAAGCCAACAACTAATTGCTAATTATTAATCGCTAATTCAATCAGGCCTTTACAGGCTCGCCGTCCTCATAGAGGGTTTCGTCGGCAAGAGGCTGGGTTCTGGAGGGACGTGACAGCACTGCCGCATAAAGGAACAGATACAGGCATACGGCTATAAGGAGCCAGAAACTGTCAAGAATACCGACACCGTTTGCCAGCGCGCCCATTATAAGGGGAATGATGCCGCCGCCGCATACCATTACCATGAAGATGCCCGACGCAACCTGTGTGTACTTGCCGAGGCCTTCGACCGAAAGGTTGAAAATGGCGCCCCACATTACAGAAGTACACAGGCCGCAGAGAATAAGGAAGATGGCGTTCATGGGAATCTGTACGCTCATGAACGTAAGTTGGGCCGAGTCAAAACCAAAGAACGGAACCATGCGCTCGGGCAGATAGATACCCAGCAGCAACAGCACCATAGCCACTCCGGAGGTCACGAGCAGCATGGCACGGCTGGAGACAACGCCGCCAATAGTGCCGCCGACGAGACGTCCGATGAGCATGAAGAACCAGTACAGGCCCGTAACAGTGCCGGCGATTGCCGCTGCCGTCATGCCTTCCATGGCAATGCGCTCGCCAAGACCGCTGAGATACTGCATGGTGAAGTTGGCGATGCCTACCTCGACACCGACATAACCGAAGATGGCCACCACTCCCCACACGAAGTTGCTGTACTTGAACGCGCCCGAGGCCGGAATGCTGTCAGTGGCCTTGCCGAAGTCGGGAGCCTCGGGGAGTTTGGTGCAGAAAAGCACCACGAATGCCAGGGCAAAGATAATCATGGCCATATAGAAGACCGGATTGGCCGACGAGATGGTGCTGGCGCTGCCGCCGATAAGACCGCCGACAATCACAGGGGCCAGAGTTCCGCCCAGCGAGTTGCACGAACCGCCGAACTGCACCAGCTGGTTGCCTTGTTTCTGGTTCTTACCCAGCGAATTGAGCATGGGGTTGACCACGGTATTGAGCATACACATCGAGAAACCGGCGATAAAGGCGCCAAGCAGGTAGATGACTACCGCCGTAGTATTGTCGGAAACAAATCCCGACAGATAGGTGACAAGCACACCGGCAAAGCCTACCGAAACAGCCCAGAGGGCGGTAACGCGATAACCGCGGTTCTGCAGAATTTTACCGGCCGGATAGCCCATGCACGCGTAAGCGACAAAGTTGGCGAATGTGCCCAGCTGCGAGGCTATCACCGAATTGCCGGACATTTTTTTAATGACGTCGCCGAGAGGGTTCTGATAGCCGGTGACGAAAGCGATCATGAAGAAGAGAGCGAACATTATAGCTATGGGCAGCATATAGTTCTTGCTCTTCCGCTGTGTTTGATTAGACATAAGGGATTACTTTTAATGTGATATTGGTTAATAATGAAGTAGTCGCGTCAGTATCAGCTTTCGCGCTCGCCGAAAATGGCTGTGCCTACACGCACCAGCGTGGCACCGCAGTCGACGGCGAGGGGATAGTCGCGGCTCATGCCCATCGACAGTGTGTCAAAGCCCCGCAAGTCGGGACACAGTCGGGCTATGCGGTCCTTGCAGTCGGCGATGGCGCGGAAGTCGGCCCGCACACGGTCCATATCGTCGGTATTGCTGGCCATGCCCATCACGCCGCAGATGTGTGTGGCCTTAAGAGACTCGAAACGCCGACCGGCAAAGTATTCGAGCAATTCGTCCGGATACCAGCCGAAGTTGGTTTCCTCACGGGCCAC
>CAZETN010000040.1:0-9592 GCA_964514475.1 uncultured Bacteroides sp. | reverse complement strand
CATCAAGGTACTTGAGGTTAAACAGGAAGGTGATTTGTCAAATCCCGTTACCGGCGACAAATTCGACGCCACAGTAGTGCTCGACACCAACGGTCTGGGTGATGACGTAGCAGTAGAACTCGTGATGTTCCGCGTCGAAGACGGTCAGGACAAGTTTGAAGGCAGCCATAACTTCAAGGTTGTCAAGAAGGAAGGCAACATAATCACCTATCGTCTTGATACCAAGATTGCCGATGCCGGTGTCTTCCGTTACGGCTTCCGCATCTACCCCAGCAATCCCGTGCTTCCCCATCGTCAGGACTTCGCCTTCACTCGCTGGATTTAAGCGAAACGCGATTATAAAATACTGAACCATATCGAGGCTGCCCGTAATCAACTACTACGGCGCAGCCTTGTTTTATGTCATTTTGTCAGTATATCCCGAAAATCGAGACGGAGAACCGTAATATATCTTTTCGGTAAATAAGTAAGTTTCAAAAATCAGGTTTAATCAGGAATGCCTGCTTATGAGCTTTTGAGGTCTTATGAGATACTTCCAAAATTCCTATAAACAAATTTCTTCAACTTACTTATTGGTTAATAATTCTCGTGAAAAATGTCCGGAGTTAATTATATTGTCGTTAATTTTGTGGCATTATGAAAACTATATATATTGATTTCGACAGCGTGGACCAGGAGTAGTTTTTGTGCCATATTTGTACGGCCGCCCGGACATGCGCACGGCGCTGTCGTGCCCTCCTGACGCAGCTACCTCAGGATACCATAAGATAGCCCCGTTTTTTATACAGTTTGGGGTAAAGCTGCGCATAGGAATATGAGGTTTTAAGAAAAATCATTAAATTTGCTGTCATTAGAACTGCGCCGGAGTCAGAAGCCGGGGTATATTAAACGTATAATCAGGATGACCGCCTTAAAAGCCTTTTGTCTTATACCGGCATTTCTGTCCCTTGCCGTATCCTGCCGTGGAGGATACGATATGGATGATGCCGATGCCATGAACACTAATTCGGTAAGCGAAACCGTTGAACAGCTTGACCGGGTGCTCGCAAGATGCCCCGACTACGAACGTGTCAAACGGCGCGACATCGATTCGATAAAGCGAAGGCTTGCTGACGCCGACAGTCCGGAAGCACGGTACTCGGCTTTGCAGTCATTGTTCGACGAATACAGTTCTTATTCCATGGACACGACATTGCTGCTGGCGCGGAGGTGTGTGGCCGAAGCACGCGCCATGGCGAATGATTCGCTCTTGTGGAACGCGACAATCATGGAGGCCGAGGGGCTGAAAGGCATGGGCGACTACACCGGTGCGCTAATAGCGTTGCAGAACATTCCGCCCCAATGGCATGATGTGTACCGCAACCGCATATACAACCGATACGTTTCCATATATTACTCTCTTGCCGACTATGCTACTTCGGAGGACGACCGAATCCGCTACAACAGCGTTGTCGAGGCGTACCGCGACTCGCTCGTAGCGTCGCAAGGCGTCAATACCGCGGGCCACTGGCTTAATCTGGCAGAGAAAAACAGGGCGCACGGCAACTACGAGGCAGCTTACGCCTATCTTGATTCGATAGACCGTTTTGCCCATGACCGCGCCGATCAGGGCATACTGTCGTTTCTGCGTGCGCGGTGCCTTGAGCATCTCGGACGTACCGAGGACGCCAAGAGGCTGTACGCGCGTGCCGCCATTATCGACCTAAGCAATTCGGTGCGTAAATATGAGGCACTTCAGGAACTGGCCCGTATAATGTCGGACGAAGGCGACCAGGCGCGTGCCTACCGGTATATAATGCGAGCCATCTCGGATATACAGGCAAGCAATGCACGCAGCCGGATACAGCGTATAACCCGGTACATGCCTATCATCGCCACTGCCTACACCGAGGAGCAGGAGCAGTCGATGCGCAACAAGACGGTGGTCATGTGTCTGACAGGAGCGCTGGCTCTGGCGCTATTGTTCTCGATACTGCACATACGCGGCAAAAACCGCAGGCTGCACGATGACCGGGAGTCGCTGCGGGCTAAAAACGCAGAGCTCGAAACCTTGCGTCAGCGTCTGAGCGAGGCCAACCGCTCGCTTGAGGAGTCTTCGAAGATAAAGGAACAGTATCTGGGTTACCTGTTCAATCTTTGTGCCGACTACATCGGGTCGCTCGAGCGTTATCGTCTTCAGCTTGCGCAGCGCGTCAAGAGCGGCAGGGTCAAGGATATCGACGCACTGCTGTCGCAGCCACAGGGAGCCGAGCATCTGCAGTCGTTCTTTCATAAGTTCGACTCCATATTTCTGGATATATTCCCTGATTTTATCGATAAGTTGAACGGGCTGCTTGACGACGGGTATAAGCTGGAACCCCGTCCGGGCGAACTGCTGTCTCCCGAACTGCGCATATACGCGCTGGTGCGTCTGGGGATAAACGACTCGACCCAGATAGCCGCTTTTCTGCATTATTCGCCGCAGACGGTGTACAACTACCGTTTCAGGGTGCGGTCGCATTCGCGAATTCCTCGCGACAAGTTCCCTCAGGCGGTGATGGAACTGTAGGCCCTGGGTGCCCGTGCCGCCGGCACCGGCTTGCCATTGTTAAATTAGTGTTTACTTTTCTTACTTTTGACGAAGAGATAAATCCCTGCTAATCAGGAGATATAAATCTTTATACGTCTACTTTGGCGTTTACATCGGGTTTGAAAGGGGATTTTGGCTTATTATCTTTGCACAGCGACAAACGGAGCATGCACTTTGCCGATGGCGGCGGTGCGGAATTCCGTCGGCATTAAGATGTCTAATTGCTTTCGACAATTGTGATAAACCAATATTTCACCTTAAAACTAACCTAATGAACGTTTTCCTTAAATTTTCAGCAAGGATAGCTCTGGCGATGTTATTGACATTATTCGCTTTGCCATCCTATGCTCAGACACAGGTGAGCGGTCTGGTGCTCGACCAGGACCATGAGCCTATCGTCGGAGCCTCAGTAACGGTAAAGGGCGCCACTGCCGGCGCCGCCACCGATCTTGACGGCCGTTTTACATTAAGTGTGCCGTCGAAAGACGCAGTCCTGACAATCTCGTTTGTAGGCTGTATCACACGTGAGGTAAGGGCCGATTCTCCCGAACTTGCGAAAGGCATAGTTCTGCAGGAGAATACCGCAGTGCTTGACGAAGTTGTCGTGATCGGTTACGGCAGCGTCAGGAAGTCCGATGCCACCGGCTCGGTCATCGCTGTCAAGCCCGACGATTTCAACAAAGGTAACCGTACCACGGTGCAGGATGCCATGGTAGGCAAAATCCCGGGCGTCAACGTCACCTCGTCGTCGGGCGCACCCGGCACCGGCGCTACTGTGCGTATCCGCTCGGGCGCATCGCTGTCGGCCTCGAACGATCCTCTTATCGTGATTGACGGAGTGCCCATGGACAACAACTCGATTGAGGGAGGCACCAACCTGCTCGGCGGTATCAACCCCGAGGATATCGAGACATTCACTGTCCTCAAGGATGCTTCGGCAACCGCCATTTATGGTTCGCGTGCTTCGAACGGCGTGATAGTGATCACAACCAAGAAGGGTACCGACAAGCTTAAGGTGACATATAACGGCACCTTCTCGGTATCGACCAAAACAAAGACTCTGCGCACCCTCACCGCCGACGAGTTCCGCGCCTTTGTACCTACTGTAACCGGTGTCCCCGCCGACGCCGTATACGGCACCTCCAGCACCGACTGGCAGGACGAGATTTACCGTACCGCTTTCGGCACCGAGCAGAACCTTTCGGTAGCCGGCAAGGTTGATGCCATCACCACCCCTTACCGAGTGTCGTTCGGCTATACCGACCAGAACGGTATCATCCGCACCAACCGCTATCAGCGTTTCACCGGCGGCATCGCCCTTACGCCCAAACTGCTTGACGACCACCTGAACCTGAACCTGAACGCCAAGGTATCGTACGAGCACAACAATCAGGTGAGCAGCGGCGTGGTGAACTCGGCTCTGCGCTACGACCCGACGCGTCCCGTACGGACGGGGTCGCCCACGGCGTCCACCGATCCCGGTCTCGGCTATTTCATCTGGATGAACGGCAACTCGCCCATGGCCATCCAGACCGACAACCCTGTCGCCGAACTGGAGCTTGAGTCGCGTCTGGGCAAGGTGTTCCGTTCAATCGGCAATGCCATGATCGACTATAAGGTGCACGGTTTCGAAGACCTGACGCTTAACCTTAACCTCGGCTATGACATCGCCGACGGCAAATACAACCGCGAGGTTCCCGAGCTGGCCGGCTCGATGTATACCGGCAACCAGAAGGACGGTACCGGTCTGGTCAACCTTGCCAAGCAGCGCAAGAAAAACCTGTTGCTGGACGCTTACGTCAACTACCACCACAACTGGGGCGGCAAGCACGACTTTTCGGCCATGGCCGGCTACGGCTGGCAGCACTTCTGGCGCAAGCACGACATTTATAACGATGATCCCGAGGGCAACGAGCTCAAGACCCCCTACCACGCAAAGACCGAGAATTACCTTGTGTCGTGGTTCGGCCGTGTAAACTATTCGTTTATGGACCGCTATCTGGTCACCGCCACTCTGCGTGCGGATGCCTCGTCGCGCTTCTCCAAGGATAACCGCTGGGGTTACTTCCCCTCGGTGGCACTGGCCTGGCGCGTGATTTCGGAGCCTTTCCTGCAGGAGCAGACGGTGCTTTCCGACCTCAAGGTCCGTGCCGGTTACGGCGAGACCGGCCAGCAGGACATCGGCAACGACTACCCCTGGATGACTACATTCGCGGTCAGCTATCCCGAGTCGTCGTGGCAGTTCGGCGACAAATGGTACCCCACCTACCGTCCCAACGGCTATGACAATGACATCAAATGGGAGACTACCCGCACCTGGAACTTCGGCGTGGACTTCGGTTTTCTGAAGAACCGCATCTTCGGTTCGGTCGACTTCTACAAGCGTCACACCAAAGACCTGCTCAACACCATCAACGTGCCCGCCGGCGTCAACTACGCCCCGGTCATCACCACCAACATCGGTTCGATGGACAACAAAGGCGTCGAGGTGGCTCTCAACTTCGTGCCCGTGGCCACCAAAGACTGGGAGTGGAACATCGGCTTCAACTACACCTGGCAGCAGTCGAAAATCACCAAGCTCAACGTGATTGACTCTGACAACAACTTCGTAAACACCGGAGCTATTTCAGGCACGGGCAAGACGGTACAGGTATTCATGGTCGGACACACCCCCTATACCTATTACCTCGCCAAGCAGGCATATGACGAGGCCGGCAATCCCATCGAGGGCCAGTACATACAGCCCGACGGGTCGGTTTCGTCGACCGAGACCAAATATGCCACCGGCAAGAGCAGCATGCCCAGCAGCCTGCTCGGTTTCAATACCCGCGTGTCGTACAAAAACTGGGACCTGGGTATCAGCGGACACGGCTCGTTCGGCGCATACATCTACAACTATATGCGCGCCGACCAGTACAAGACGTCCGTATACTCCGACCAGGGTTCGTTCTCCAACATACTCAAGTTCACCGCCGACCACGGTTTCGAGAACCAGCAGCTCTACAGCGACTACTGGCTCGAGAAGGGAGACTTTTTCCGCTTCGACAACATCACTCTGGGCTACACCTTCAACAAGCTCTGGGATAACCGCTCGTCGCTGCGTCTGACCTTCGGCGTGCAGAATGTAGCCACCATCACCTCATATTCGGGTGTCGACCCCGAAATCTATTCGGGTCTTGACCGCGAGGTTTATCCGCGTCCGCGCTCCTATACCCTCGGTCTCAACCTTAACTTCTAATTCTCAAAGACAAAAGCAATGAAAAAAATGATAAAGAAGGTCGTCTCGGCCCTGGCATTCGCCGCTGCTGTATTCGGTGTCGCTCCCGGCTGTATGTCCGACCTCGATACAATGCCCATCGATGACAACCAGCTTGTCAGCAAGCAGGTTTACAAGACAGCCGACGGCTACATGGGAGTTCTTGCCAAGTGCTATGCCTCGCTGATTCTTACGGGCCAGAACGGCGGTGACGGCGGAAACGGCGACCTTGAGGGCGCCAACGAAGGATACTCGGGCTATGTGCGCCTGCTCTTCTATGTCACCGAGCTCAATACCGACAACTTTCTGATGCCCTCGTCGTCGAACGGTCTGCGCCGTTGCCTCAACTGCGACTGGGACGCATCGAATGCTTCGGTCGTAAAATGGACGTATCAGCGACTGTACATGTCGATTGCATACTGCAACGAGTTTCTTCGCGAGTGCACGCCCGACAAACTGCGCAGCCGCGGACTGTGGGACGAACTGGGCGCCCATTGCAACGAGTACCGCGCCGAGGCCCGCATGATACGAGCCTACGCATACGCCCAGCTTGTCGACTTTTTCGGCAATGTGCCCATCATCGACGAGACAGTAGGCCCCAAGGACCTTCCCGTGCAGAAAACCCGTGCCGAGGTGTTCAAATATACCGAGGACGAGCTGCTGGCCATTGCCGGCGAACTCAGCGGCAACGAGGATGTCCTGGCTGATGCCCGCGGCGCCCTGTACGGCCATGTCGACAAGGTGGCTGCATGGTTCCAGCTCGCACGTCTCTATCTCAATGCCGAGACCTGGGGTTGCGGAAACCGTTATGCCGACGCATACAAGTACTCGAAGAAGGTCATCGATTCGCCCTATAAGCTCGAAAAGGACTATCGCTGGCTGTTCCTGGCCGACAACAGTCAGTGTACCGAAATCATATGGCCTCTGGTACAGGACGGACAGCGCGCACAGTCGTCGGCAGGCACCAACTTCTATGTCAAGGCGTTTGTCAACGGTCCCATGGACGAGCTTTACCAGACCGGCGTAGGCTCGAAAGGGTGGGGCAACGTACGCTCCAAAACCACACTGGTCGATGCCTTCGATCCCGCCGACGTGCCTTTTGACGTAAATGACACCTGGGGCGACAACAAGGGCGACAAGCGTGCGACCTTCATGACCGCACTGCCCAATCAGGTCAAGGAGACCTGGGATGCCAATGGCGCCATGACCTCGACGTTTACCCGCGGCTACAGCTACATCAAATGGCGTAACGTCACCCGCGATGACAAAATCTGTGCCTCGGGCGACACCTACACCTCCATCGACTTCCCGCTGATGCGTACCGGCGACGCCTACCTGATGGCTGCCGAGGCAATTCTGCGCGGTGGCGGCGGTTCGGCCGGCGAAGCCCTGACTCTTGTCAACGAGATACGCCAGCGTGCCTACATGTGCGGCGACTACGCCAGGGCCGGCGTACGCAGCGATGTCGACGGCACCATATCGGCCGGCCAGCTCAACCTGGACTTCATCCTTGCTGAGCGCCAGCGCGAGCTTGCCTCCGAAGGCGTGCGCCGTACCGACCTTATCCGCTTCAACAAGTGGGCCAAGGGCAACAACTGGGACTGGAAAGGCGGCGAGCGTCTGGGCAAGGACGTAGACGAGTATCTGCAGGTGTTCCCCATCCCCGAGGATGAACTGTCCAACAATCCCACGCTGAAGCAGAACGACGGTTACGCCAGCACACTGACAAAGTAACCGGTTCCCCCCCCCCCGAGATTAGATTTGGTTGATATATCCGGACAGCCCGGCGGAAGGTGCTTTTGCAACATCATTCATCCGTTTTCATGCAAGTCAGGCACAGTTTTCAATGTCCCGCTGACACAATCCGCCGGGCTGTCCCCAATTAAAAGATTATGCGAAAAATCCTTTTAGCGTTGTCCCTGCTGGGCGTGGCCGTTTCAGCCCATGCACAGACCTCCCTGGAGGAAATCAAGGAAAACCCCAACAAGGCAGGCGGCATCTACCTTGCCTATCCCGTTTCCGAAAGTGCCAACACTCCGGCCCCCAAAGGCTACGAGCCCTTCTATATCAGTCATTACGGCCGCCACGGGTCGCGTTATCTTATCAGCGACAATGATTACCGCTGGCTTATCGAACTGTTCGCCAAGGCCGACAAGGCCGGCGCCCTTACCGAACTCGGCAAAAGCGTGTACAGCCGGCTCGAGCAGCTTTGGCCCGAAGCCGAAGGCCGCGGAGGCGACCTGACGCCGCTGGGAGCGCGACAGCACAAGGGAATAGGACGCCGCATGATTACCGCCTTCCCCCAGGTATTCGCCGACGGCGCCCAGATGACGGCGCGCTCCACCGTGGTACTGCGGTGCGCACTGTCGATGGTAGCCTGCTGCGAGGGGCTCAAGGAGGTAAATCCCGGCCTCGAAATTCCCAAGGAGTCCTCGGACCGTTGGATGAAGTATCTCAACTACCACTCTGACAAGTCAAACCACTACACCCGGCACAAAGGCTCGTGGTATGAGGAAAACCGCAAGTTCCGCGAGGCCATGACTCAGCCCGACCGGCTCATCGGCACGCTGTTCGGCGACGACAGGTTCGTACTGCGCAACGTAAACCCCGGCGACGTGATGTGGGGCCTGTACTGGGTAGCCGTGGATACACAGAATATGGAGACACCCGTCGAGCTGATGAGCATCTTCACCCCCGAGGAACTCTTCAGCCTGTGGCAGTCGCACAATTACTCGTTCTACGCCACGAACTCGAACCCGGTTGCGGCCAACGGCCTGTTGCTCACCAACGCCCGTCCCCAGCTGCAGAACATGCTGGAGAGCGCGCAGCAGAAAATCCGCGACCGCGCCCACGGTGCCGACCTGCGCTTCGGCCACGACGGCAACCTCATCCCCCTGGCGGGCATCCTCAACCTGCACAACTGCTACGGGCAGCACGCCGACCCCTATCAACTGTACACCGTCTATTCCGACTTCAAGATAGCTCCCATGGCCGGAAACATCCAGATTGTGTTCTTCCGTCCCAAGGACGCCCGCAAGCAGAAGGACGACGGCTCGGACGTATTGGTGAAGTTCATGCTCAACGAGCGCGAGGTCGCCGTTGACGCCCTGTCCACCGACAACTTCCCCTTCTACAACTGGACCGACGTGCAGAACTACTGGCAGTCAATTCTCGACTCGCCCATTCCGGACCCCGACGAAGCCTGAACACAGGACCTCGACGCCCCGTAAGGCAAAGTCACCCCTCGTCTCCTCACCGATAGAGACACGCATATCCCCAACGTAAGGTTTCCAAAAGCTATATTCCGACAGTCCCGGACCACCACGGCCCGGGGCTGTTTTCTATGTCTGACGGTCTGCCCCGACCGATATTGTCCGCAATGTAGGCAGGACAGTCTGAAACCGGATTGCTTGCGGATTTGCAGTTATTGACGAGTATACGGCGGCGAACCACTGAGCGGGTGTCATGTGGTAGCGGCATTTGGCCTCGCGGTTGCGGCGGCCGCACTGCGGACAGCGGTCGAGGATTTTGCCGAGTGAAAAACGGTATGTCATGGTTTGTGGGTTAGGTTGTGTCGGAGGCGTCGGGTTCGTCGAGGTTGTCGTGTTCGGTGCCGAAGCCGGTCTGCGCCATGTGCAGGTAGCTGCCTTCCTTGACGAGGCGCACTTCGATTACGTTGTCCTCGCCATAGGTCATCTCGCACGAGCGTACCTTAGAGCTTGTTTAATAATAAATGTTGACGACAGGGTCGCAGAGCTTGAGCTGAT
>CAZETN010000039.1:0-9601 GCA_964514475.1 uncultured Bacteroides sp. | reverse complement strand
TCACACAAAGATACGCAAAAATTTTGATATAAACTAATTCTCAACATCTACTTACCTGAAATATCCTATCAGATACATAGCTGAAATAAGAATGATTATACTGAGTGTCAAAATGATTTCCGTCTTAACAATCAATTTTCGCGAAATTATATTTGCAGCTACAAAATGATTTTCCACGATATAGAATATGTAGACAAAAGGTGCCGGTAAGCCACAATATACAAGAAAAACAATATTGATAAAGGATAAACAACACATACAAAATATAACTACCGCACCTCCAAACACAAATATGTAGGAGATTCGTTTTTTTGTAATAATGTCCTTTTCATCCTCTTTATCTTTCATCTCTACAAAATTTTTATCTTCATGAGCATTCTTCCTTTTCTACCTGATTCTCTTGCTTCGGTTTGGTAACCGCATATGCGGTTTCCGATCTACAAATCGTGACAACACCGAACTCATTTACCTTTGTCCGGCATCAGCGGACTGGCCACGAGTATATACTGCGAATAAGGCATGTCGTTTTTTACAACGGGATGGCTTCGTTCTGCCTCCGATACACTATCCTCACCAAGGCTTATGTATTCATCAAAACTATGATAAATCATCTCGTTGAATCGCCGAATTTGCACCAACGTTATCAGGAACTTACTCACTTGTTTATCATACCTGTATATCTTGCCGTTACTTGTATTTTTATAAAGATCAATATAAAGTCCTTCATAAGAATCCAATAGGTTTGCGTAAGCTAAAGAAGGGCTTAATTTAGGGTGCATCGCAAAAACAATCGCATTTTCCGAAGCCACGATCAAAGCGTAACATGGTTTTGTCTTCAATGATTTATCCGGATTATCGAAATCAAGATCTTTAGCGGCTATCAGGTAAAATACATTATTGTTTTCAAGTATATAGGGGTTTTCAATCGTAACCGTATCGACGAATACCGTAATCGGAGCAGCCCTTACTTCGGACGGCAAAGTGCTTCTCATAATCATTTCGAAATACGCTTGTTGCTCCGCCGGTGTAATCACCGAATCCCCTTCAATCTGATTACTGAAAGTCCTGACATCGTCCCAGGTTATTACCCTCTCAGATATAGCCGAAGCTATCGCAGCAGAGTCACGCTCATATAATCTGGTCAATGTTGTATCGGCAGAAATCTGAGTATAACTACATAACACACCATTCAAGGCCGCAGCAAACAGCATTACATTAATTATCCGTCTCATTGTCTTAATTTTTGCGATTAACAATAATTGTATTCCAGTCTACTCTCATAAATAACAAGGGTGATAATACAAATGTAATTTTGTAATTTAAAAAACGCTTTCACAAGTATTTTCAAATGCAAATATATAATTATTTCCATATTTTTCCTATTCCATATTCTTTTAACTAAAAAATATTTTTCATCGCTGTATTTATTATTTGCTTGGGTCGGTTTTTCTTGCTCAAATTTCAGGAAATCGTTAACTTTGCGGGTTGAAATACAGTTAGGTAAATTTCTATGCAGAATATTCGCAATATTGCCATTATCGCTCATGTCGACCACGGTAAAACCACACTGGTCGACAACATGCTCAAAGCCGGACACCTGTTCCGCGACAACGCCGCTGCCGGCGACCTGATTCTTGACAACAATGACCTGGAGCGCGAGCGTGGCATAACGATTCTTTCGAAAAACGTTTCCATCAACTATAAGGGCACCAAAATCAACATAATCGACACCCCGGGACACGCCGACTTCGGCGGAGAGGTGGAGCGCGTGCTCAACATGGCCGACGGCTGTCTGCTGCTTGTCGATGCCTTCGAGGGCCCGATGCCCCAGACGCGTTTCGTGCTGCAGAAGGCCATACAGATAGGTCTCAAGCCCATTGTGGTGATAAACAAAGTGGACAAGCCCAACTGCCGCCCCGACGAGGTGCAGGAGATGGTGTTCGACCTTATGTTCAATCTCGAGGCGACCGAGGAGCAACTCGATTTTGTAACAATATACGGCTCTGCCAAACAGGGATGGATGTCAACCGACTGGCAGAAACCCACCGAAGACATCGTGCCCCTGCTTGACGCCATCATTGAAAACATTCCGGCCCCCAAGACCCTTGAGGGCGAGCCCCAGATGCTTATAACCAGTCTCGACTATTCGAGCTATGTGGGACGAATCGCCGTGGGACGCGTTCACCGCGGAACATTGCGCGACGGCATGGACATAGGCCTGTGCCGCAAAGACGGGACAGTCGCACGCCAGCGCATCAAGGAACTGCGCACTTTCGAGGGTATGGGTCAGAAAAAAGTGGCCGAGGTGAGCTCGGGCGACATCTGTGCCATCGTCGGCCTCGACAACTTTGAAATCGGCGATACAATCTCGCTGGCCGAGAACCCGGACCCCCTGCCCCGCATCGCCATCGACGAGCCTACGATGTCAATGACGTTTACCATCAACGACTCGCCTTTCTTCGGCAAGGATGGTAAATACGTAACCTCGCGCCACATCGGCGAGCGCCTGACACGCGAGCTTGACCGCAACCTGGCGCTTCGTATCAAAAAAGAGTCCACTGACGATGTATGGACCGTATTCGGACGCGGTGTGCTGCACCTGTCCATCCTTATCGAGACAATGCGCCGCGAAGGTTATGAGCTTCAGGTCGGCCAGCCTCAGGTTATCATACGCGAAATAGACGGTGTAAAATGCGAGCCTGTCGAACTGCTTACCATAAACGTCACCGAAGAATACGCCTCGAAGATGATTGACATGGTCACCCGCCGCAAGGGCGACTTGGTGAGCATGACCACCCAGAACGACCGCGTACATATGGAGTTCCAGATTCCCTCGCGCGGCATAATCGGTCTACGCAACAATGTGCTCACCGCCAGCGCCGGCGAGGCCATCATGGCTCACCGGTTCCTTGAGTACCAGCCATGGAAGGGCGACATCGAGCGGCGCACCAACGGCTCGCTTATCGCAATGGAGGGAGGCACAGCATACGCCTATGCCATCGACAAACTGCAGGACCGCGGCCGCTTCTTCATCTTCCCTCAGGAAGAGGTATATGCCGGACAGGTTGTGGGCGAGAGCGCAAAGGACAAGGACATCGTAATCAACGTAACCAAGTCGAAGAAGCTCACCAACATGCGCGCCAGCGGCGCCGACGACAAAGCCCGTATCGTTCCGCCAGTAGTCTTCAGCCTCGAGGAGGCACTGGAGTACATCAAGGAGGACGAGTACGTCGAGGTCACCCCGCACCACCTGCGCCTGCGCAAGATCATCCTGGACGAACTCGAGCGCAAACGCGCAAACCGCTGATACGGCTCCTGGACCCCGATTTACTTTCACGATTATAGATTCTCTCTCCCGAAATGCGAAATTTCACACTCAACATACGCGGCAGACTGGTCTCCTTTGACCGGCCTGCCGTTATGGGTATATTGAATGTTACCCCCGACTCGTTCTTCGCCGGCTCCCGGTCAATGTCCGAGGGCGAGATTGAGAGCCGCGTCACCCGGATGTTGTCCGAGGGCGCAGACATAATCGACATAGGCGCCTGTTCGACGCGTCCGGGCTCCGAGTCCGTGGGCGCCGGGGAAGAACTTGACCGTCTGGCCCGCGGAATGAAGGTGGTACGGCGCCTGGCTCCCGACATTCCCGTTTCGGTCGACACCTTCCGTGCCGAGGTCGCACATGTCGCCGTCAACGACCTCGGCTGCGATATAGTCAACGACATAAGCGGAGGTCTCATCGACCCCGAAATGCCCGATACCGTGGCTGCCCTTCACTGCCCTTACATTCTGATGCACATGCGCGGCACTCCGGACACAATGCAGAAGCTGACCGACTACGGCGACATGGGTGTGACAGCCGCAGTCATCGCCGAACTGCAGCAGGCGGTACGGCGTTTCACACTTGCCGGGGTATCGGACATCATCATCGATCCCGGCTTCGGGTTCGCAAAAACCGTCGAACAGAACTATACAATGATGGCACAGCTGAGGCAGTTCGGTATATTCGGGCTGCCGATACTCGTAGGCATATCCCGCAAGTCAATGATTACCAAAGCGCTGGGCATACCTACCGACGAGGCGCTGAATGCCACATCTGTCCTTAATGCTTTCGCCCTTGACCGCGGAGCCGACATCCTCCGTGTCCACGACGTCCGGGCAGCCGTCCAGGCAGTTGCCCTGCATCGGTTAGTGATTGACAACCAGTAACCTGACTAACGCTTTTTCATCCCCCCTCCTCGGGCCATTTGACCTCTCTCCCATGCGTCACGGCTCAGTGAGCGCGACCACGCGCCCGCGTCATATCACCAATTTACAATTATCAATTGACCTATGCTTGATTTCGGTATAAAGGACATTATAGACATACTGCTCGTAGCAGTGCTGCTTTACTACGTCTACCGGGTTATGAAAGAATCCGGAACCATCAGCATCTTCTACGGTATAATGGCTTTTATTGTCGTATGGCTGTTCACCAGCGAGATTTTCCACATGCGCCTGTTCGGATCCATTATGGACAAGTTCATGAGCATAGGTCTGCTCATACTTGTAATCATCTTCCAGGACCAGATCAAACGCTTCCTCGTTGTGCTGGGCTCGAAGCGGAGGTGGGGATTTCTGCGAAAGGTTATGAAACATCAGGGCGATGACACCTCCGCAGTCGAAAAAATCGTGATGCCCGTGGTATATGCCTGCATGTCAATGGCAAAGAGCAAAACCGGCGCTCTGATCGTGATACAGGGCGAAATGCCGCTGGACAGCTACGCCCGTTCGGGCGACATCATTGACGCCACCGTCAACTCCCGCCTTATCGAAAACATTTTTTTCAAAAACTCGCCGCTACACGACGGAGCCATGATCATTGCCCACAACCGCATAGTCGCCGCGGGGTGTATCCTCCCCGTCAGTCACGACACCAACATTCCGCGCTCGCTGGGACTGCGCCACCGTTCAGCCTTGGGTATAGCGCAGCAGACCGACGCCATGGCCATCGTTGTCAGCGAAGAAACCGGCCGTATCTCCATAGCTTACCGCGGCAGCATAACACGCGTAAGTTCAGCCGACCTCGAACACCGCCTGACACAGATGCTCGCTCCGGCCTCGGCCAGCTGAGCCGCGCTGAAGCATTTTCAGACATCCGTTTCCATTCATCCCCTTTCTTTTTAACGTTATTTCTATTTTTTATCCTGTTGCGCGGGGGCGGGTAACAGGATTTTTTCGTAATTTTGCCTTGAAAGGGTTCACCTTGTTTCTAAATACCGGATTTCAACGCATTTTTCAATCATTTCACCCCGCAATGACGAAAAAGTTACTAATCGCCGCCTTGCTGTCTGTCGCAGCAGCGACAAGCGCCGTAGCCGCCACACCGAAGTGGCTCGAAGCCGACTCGGCCCAAGCCGTCCACAACCGCCTCCTTCAGGATTTTCCCCTTACCCTTGAACAGGGACGACAGGCCATCAATGAGCGCTACAAAACCAATTACAGTGAAAAACAGATTCGCGATCTGGCAGCCAAACACTACATCGAAGTCCGCAAAATCGACGGCGTCGAGCGCATGCACCGCAAAAGCGTCGGCAATCTTGCCCTCCTTGACCCCTCACGCTCCAAGTTCACATGGCGCGGCGCCACGGCCTCGCCACAGCGCATGGCATACGTCGACTCGGTACTCGCATACGAGGACGGCACCAACGACCTCGGCGCCGCACACGAAGTCAAATACCGCTTTGTCATCGACGTCCCCTACGACGAGGCTCTCAAGAGCGACACCCTGCGCGTATGGATGCCCATGCCAATGAGCACACAGCGCCAGGACAACATAAAAATCATTTCGACTTTCCCCGCCGACTATGTTCTCAGCAACAAGGGTGCAAACACCGTGTCGGTTCACAACAGCATATACTTCGAACAGCCCGTTACCGAAGGCAAGCCCACGCATTTCGAGGCCGTAGTCTCGTTCCGCAACAAGGGCGAATACTTCTCGCCCGAATACATCCGCAGCAACATCAAGCCCTACGACCGCAACTCAAGCCTCTACAAGAAGTACACCAAGATGGAGGCGCCCCATATCATCAACCTCGAACCGCTGGCACGTCAGATTGTCGGCAGCGAGTCCGACCCCTTCACCCAGTCGGAGATGGTTTACGACTATATCATCAAAAACTACCCCTGGGCCGGCGCCCGCGAGTACAGCACCATCCCCTGTATCCCGCAGTATGTCATTGACGAGAAGCACGGCGACTGCGGTCAGGTGGCTCTGCTCTATATCTCGCTGATGCGAAGCCTCGGTGTCCCGGCACGCTGGGAAAGCGGATGGATGCTGCATCCCGGCGAAAAGAATCTGCACGACTGGGCCGAAGTTTACTTCAACGGTGTCGGCTGGGTGCCTGTCGACCCGTCATTCGGCCGCTATACATCGGCCAAAGACCCCCGCGCTGTCAAATTCTATTCACACGGTATGGACGCACACCGCCTCGCAGCCAACCACGGCGTCGGAGGCCGGTTCTACCCCCGCAAACGTTTCGTCCGTTCCGAGACTGTCGACGCACAGATGGGTGAGGTCGAGACCTCAAGTGGCAATCTGTTCTATCCCGCATGGGACCAGACCCTCGAACTTCTCGACGTCCGTCCCGTTGTCCGGGACAAAAACGACACCGGCAAATTGCAGGTCTACAGAGCCATCAATGACGTCCGCAAAAAATACGCCCCGGACAAACGTCAGGCCGTATACGACGTAACCTACCTGTACGACGGCGACAATCTGCTGCTGCGCGGCAATGTCAGCGACCCGGCCCTGCGCGATGCCACCATCCGCGAGCTGCAGCGCCGTGGCTTCGACCCCAAATCGTACATCAACGTCCTGCCTGACACGCTATGGGCAACACCGCGCATCAGCGTATGCTTCCTGCGCGTAAAACCGGGCCACGACGAGGAAATGGCCACTCAGGCACTGATGGGCATGCCACTGCGCGTACTCGAAATCAAGGACGACTGGTACCGTGTCCAGACTCCCGACGGTTACATCTCATGGTGTATCGACAATTCGCTGGTGACGCGCACCGCACAGCAGATGGAACAGTGGCGCAAGGCCGATCGCCTTGTCTGCACCTCGCTGTACCAGACCCGCGCTTATAACTCGCCCACCGCAAAAAGTCCGCGCGACGTCGTCACCGACCTTGTCAACGGCGATATAGTCGAAGGGGCACTCAAGAATGTGCGCAACGGCCGCGTAGAGGTCACTCTTCCCTCTGGCGACAAGGCATGGGTCAACACCGCCGACGTCACTCCCATCGAAAAATGGGCCAAGCAGGATTTCGACGCTGACAAAATTCTCGACATAGCATATTCGATGGAGGGTTCGCCCTACTTCTGGGGCGGAGCCTCGGTCAAGAATCTCGACTGCTCGGGTCTCGCCAAGGTTTCATATTTGCACAACGGAATCATCCTTATGCGCGACGCCTCGCAGCAGGCCCTCACTGGCACACGTATCGCTCCCGAAAAGTGGCGCGAGCTTCAGCCGGGCGACCTGCTCTTCTTCGGCAATGCCAAAACCGGAAAGGTGACGCACGTCGCCATCCACGACCACAACGGTGACTATGTACACTCATCGGCCCGTGTCAAACGCAACAGCGTCGACCCCGACAGTCCCATGTACCTGACTACACCTTTCCTCCATGCCGTACGCATACACGGCAACGAGGGCACCGCCGGTATAACCCGCGCAATCAATCATCCATGGTATTTCTGATAATCAAAACACACTCAATATTTCTCCAGTCATGAATCGCAGAAATTTTCTCCGTACAGCCGGCCTCGGCGCTGCCCTGGCCATGAGCCCCATATCCTTCTCGGCTTTCGGCTCGTCCACCCGGAAGGACTCCAATCCCACAGGTCGCATGAAGCTGACCTTCGAGCCTTATACCCTCAAGCTCAAACACGCCTTCAACCTTGCCAAGAACCAGCGCACCACCACCCCCGGCGTGCAGGTGCGCATCGACCTTGACGGCATAACCGGCTATGGCGAAGCTTCGATGCCTCCGTACCTGGGTGAAAACGTCGACTCCGTAATGGCATTCTTAAGCCAGGTCGACCTGGCTCAGTTCAAGGACCCTTTCCGCGTGGTCGACATCCACGAGTACATCGACGGCATCGCCCCCAAAAATTCGGCTGCCAAAGCCTCGGTTGACATCGCACTGCACGACCTGTTGGGCAAAATCATGGGTCAGCCCTGGTACAAAATCTGGGGCCTTAATCCCGAAAACACGCCCAATACCTCGTATACAATCAGCTATAACGCCGACCCGGCGGAACAGGCTGCCGAAATAGCCGAATGCGAACCATTCAAAATCGTAAAGGTAAAAATGGGACTCGGCCACGACAAGGAACTTGTAAACCTGCTGCGCAAATCAAGCGATGTAAAAATCTGCGTGGACGCCAATCAGGGCTGGAGCGACAAAAATCAGGCGCTCGAAATGTGTAACTGGTTAGCCGAAAACAACTGCGCCTTCGTCGAGCAGCCCATGCCCAAAGAGATGTTCGAGGAAACAGCCTGGCTGCGCGAGCGCTCGCCGCTGCCCATCATCGCCGACGAGGCATTCCAGCGCCTCACCGACCTGCGCCGTATTGCCGAAGCATACGATGGCATCAACATCAAGCTGATGAAATCCACCGGTATGCACGAGGCTCACCAGATGGCCCAGTTAGCCCGCAACATGGGCATGAAGGTGATGGTAGGCTGCATGACCGAAACCAGCGCCGCAGTCACCGCGGCCGCACAGCTGTCGCCTATGTGCGACTGGGCCGATCTCGACGGCAATCTGCTCATCGCCAACGATATTTTCGACGGCATCAAAATCGTCGACGGTAAAGTGACCATCCCTGCCGATCGCCCTGGCATCGGTGTCGAACTCAAAGCCTGAGGCTCGACTGACAATTTGCAATTGCCCACAATCAAACGGCAGCCGCTTCCCGGAACGGGAAAGCGGCTGCTCGTCTTATCTGCACTTTGACTCGTCAGACAGATGCCTCTGAGAACAGGGGGCTGTCCTCTATTCCCGAGCCTTCCGGTTACTGGTTGTCAAGCGCCAACTGAAAAAGCCTCGAATAATACTCGGCCTTCTTCTCCAGGGCAAGCGGATAGGCCCTGCTGGTAGATGGCATACGCCATACGCGCAAACCGGCTGGTGTGGTTACATATTGACCCATCTTCGGCGCTTCGGTGCCTGTCAGTTCGGCCATCACCGCCGCAGCTTTCTCTCCGGTAGTGGCGATGTCGGTACATCCCGGCATCAGGCCGAGCAGCTCGTCAAGGTGTACAGGCTCTACAATTTCGAGATATTTATCCGAGGCATTCCCTTTCAGGCGGCGTATCTTATATCCGGTGTCACACATGGCAATACCCTTCTCGGTCAGCAACGCCTTAATGCGGTCAAGGCGATACTGCCGGGCCGGGCGGTCGTAAAGCGCATCCCTGTCACCGAAAAACAGAAGCCCCATCATAAACCAGAAGTCATTGGTGCGGTTGGGATAGAAAAAATCCATACTCCAGCGATGGAAAGATTCCAATAAGAAGTGCAACGGCCCTTTCCTCACTCCTCCTCAGGGG
>CAZETN010000038.1:0-9652 GCA_964514475.1 uncultured Bacteroides sp. | reverse complement strand
CTGAGTTCTTCAAATTTATTGCCTAATTTTGCACTTGCAGGTAGAATCTGCGTATTATCTTTAATAATCAATAATCGTGGCAAGTAACGAGCCCCATATTTGATTAATAAAATTTAACATGACTGCGACACACACCCCCCCAGTCGTACGGAAGGGCGGAGTATGTATAAGACAGAGACTTATCGGCCGCACAGCCGCTCAAGCTCCCAGCATTATGCACAGCATGTACAGCGCGTGCGCGAATATGGCGGCACAGAGTCCGCCGACGGTATGGGCGAGAATAGCCTTGGGTGTGAGCTGACGGTACCCGAGCGAGTCGAGCATGGCGGTATGGGTGCTCAGGAAGCCTGACCAGCACATGCCTATGGCAGTGAATACGGCGATGGCGTTGCCGTCGATCCAGCCCTGCTGTATGAAGTTGGGAACAAGACTCAGGGCAGCACCTACCGCTCCGAGGGCTGTTATGGGAAAGGCGATGAGATGCGGGTCGCCGAAGCCGAACAGCCACTCGAAGACAATATTGACCTTTGAGGCAAGCCAAGGCAGCACGCGGATGCCCTCGTAAGCGGCTCCGGTATATGCGCCGTCGGCCGATGGCCCGAAGGTAAGTATCATTACCAGGGTGCTGATAATCAAGACACCGGGCAAAATCGACATGCCCACATCAACACCGCTTCGTCCTCCGTCAAGCAGCGAGTTGAGCACACGGATAAAGGTCGACGCCGCGGGAGCGCTCTCTTTGGAGCTGTCCGTTCCGGCAGGGGTCTCTTCGACGACATCCTCGTCGCGGAAGTGCGGATAGGCGCGTATTATGAACACCTGCATCAGCCGCGTTGACACGCAGCAGCCGACAAATGCGCCGGCAAAGCCCACCAGCGGTTCCCAGAAGTAACCGTATCCGATCATGAACACTATCACCAGCAGGCCCATGCCGAAGGCGGTGCCGAAATTGGTGAGCGAGATAAACTGGTATTTCTTGAAGTATGCCGAGAACTTTTTGTCATTTGCCAGGGCTATGATTGCCGGGTTGTCGCTGAGAAAGGTCATGACGGCGCCGAGCGCGGCCACACCCGGAAGTCTGAATAGGGGTTTCATAAGGGGTTTGAGGGCCTTTTCGAGCAGCGATACCACGCCGAACTCGACAAACAGCCGTCCGAGAGCTCCGGTAATGACACATACGGACAGGAGGTAGAAGACGGTGTTGAGCAGCAGGTCGTGGGCAGTGTTCATGATTGTCTTGAGCATGGGTGCCACTCCCATGATGGAACCTATGTACCAGAATAGGGCGATGACGCACGCCAGACAGGTTATTCCCGAGGGTATGTGCAGGCGGCTGCGGGTTTTGACGGCGCCCCGCGCGTTCTCAACTTTCTCCATAATATATTTAAGGTGTTAGTAGGTTTCTTAAATCAGTTTCAAGTAAATATACCCTTTCCTGGAGGCCGGATAGCTCAACTTGCTTCGCGTTGCAGACTTATCTCACTCGTGCCGCTTACTTTTTCAACGAGAACAGGTTCATGTGCCACGTAATTCCCATGTCGAGCATCGTGGTATTGCCACACATCACGTCGGCTTCGTTGGCGTTTCGGCCCCACGAATGATAGCAGTTAAGGTGCAGACGCAGCGAGGTGCGCTTTCGTATGAGCGGATAATACTCGACACCTCCGCCAATCTGATGCTGGTCGGTTCCGTCAAGAACAATAAGGTCGGCACCGGTGCCCGACTTGTTGACGTCGTAAGTATACTTGGCATGGAATGCCCAGGCCGCCAGCGGCTGCCAGCGCAGGTCGGCGACCACGGTCATGTCTTTACCGAAGAAGGCCTGCCCGCGGGCATAACGGTTCATGACGTCGGTTATCAGACTGACGCGGTCAAAGTCGAAGCGGTTTCCCAGGCTTATATAATTAATGTATCGGCCGCGCTCGAATTCGAGCAGATTGGCTGACCACAATGTGTGCCATGCTCCGAAGTGGCCGTTCCACAAAACGCCATAGGCATACATGGCCCGGCAATCCGATGTATGGAAGGGCGACTGCGACACCTGCGCCGTCAGGGACGATGAAGGACCCAGGTCTATACCCGCACTCGCCCCGAGCTGAAAACACGGCACGTTGGCCCAGAATACAGATGTTCCGTAAAGATTTACGGGGTAGGCATCGTATTCGTAGCCGCCTATCGCAACAACCTCCTTGCCGGCCGCCACATTGAAACGGCCGGTGGTATAACGGAGATAAATCCAGTCGGTAGCCTCGAACACCTGACCGTCAAGCAACGGGCGGTTGAGCCGCTGACGCCACGAATAATCGAGTCCGGGCACGATTTCGCCTTCGAGTTTGAAGATAAGATACTTGGCTGTAAATCCCGAATTAGCCTCGTCATATCCGCCGGGGGAGTGCCATACGTTCTGATGGTCGACGCGCACATCGGTGGTCAGTTTTATCAGCTCGCGCGACGTATTGACCGCGTCGGCTCCGGCCTCGGCTGACGCCGTAGCGGTACCGACACAGAGGGCGGCAGACAGGCAGGCCGCTATGCAAGTTTTTGACATGGTATCGTTATGATTGGCATGAGGAATCAGACCGGCGCATCTGATAGCGTCCGGGACATAAAACACGGCAAATTTAGAAATTTTAATTTATTTATTCCAAATTTTCGGACCGTTAAAAATCGTCGTCCGCCATCCGCGACATGTCATTGGCCACCGGTCAGTCACAATCGTAGACCGTGGTATCCTCAATTCCGGCCAGCCTGAGCGCCTCGCGACGCTCGCGGCATGTGCCACAGGTGCCGCAATGATGCTCGCCACCCTTGTAACACGAGTATGTGGTGCTGTAATCAATGCCGAGGCGTGCGCCGCGCTCGGCTATCTGAGCCTTCGTAAGCAGGGTATAGGGGGCGTACAGCATGATGTGCTCATAGGTGCCCTCGCTGATTGCGTGGCTCATAGCCTTGATGAAACCGGCCCGGCAGTCGGGATATATGGCGTGGTCGCCTGCATGGTTGGCAAGCATGACACGACGGAGACCGCGGCTCTCGGCCAGACCGGTGGCGGCGGCGAGCATGATGCCGTTGCGGAAGGGTACTACTGTGGAGCGCATGTTTTCGTCGTCATAGTTGCCGTCAGGGACAGCGTCGGCACCCTGCAGCAGCGACGAGTCGAACAGACGCCCTATAAAACTGAGGTCTATCTCGACAAGCTCGATACCGAGCTGGCGGCAGTGATTGCGCGCACACTCCAGTTCGCGGGCGTTGTGATTTGAGCCATAGGTAAAGTTGACTGCCACTTTGATTGAAGTGGCGTACTCGTGCAGCATGGTCACCGAGTCCATACCGCCGGACAAAACGATTAACGAGTTTCTGGCAGCCATAGTTTCAGAGCACTGGGGTTTATAATATGTTGTGTTTATCGTCGCGCGGCCTGGTTGGAAATCACCGACTCGAACTGCGCCAGGCGGCGCTTCTCGGCAAGGACCAGGTGGGCTTCGTCGGCGCGGTTTGCGAAGGGGTAAATGCTGATGCCGCCGCGGGGTGTGAATATGCCCGTCACCTCAAGATAGCGCGGTTGCATAAGGCGCCACAGGTCGTCGAGGATAATGTTGATGCAGTCCTCGTGAAAGTCTCCGTGGTTGCGGAAACTGAACAGATACAGCTTCAGACTCTTGCTCTCGACCATACGCACGTCGGGGATGTAGCTGATGACGATGGTGGCGAAGTCGGGCTGACCTGTCTTAGGGCACAGCGACGTGAATTCGGGACAGTTGAACGTGACAAGATAGTCGTGATTCTGATGCTTGTTGACGAATGTCTCGAGCAGCGACGGGTCGTAATCGACGGGATATTTGACACGGGTGTCGCCCAGCAGGCTCACACCCTCAAGTTCGTTCTCAGTACGCACTTTTATATCGGATAAGTAAGTTTCAAAATCAGTTTCAATCAAGCAAGCCCCTGTCATTCTGAAATCTTATGGAATGATTATCTAAATTTCCATAAACGGATTTCTTAATCTTCCCGGAAAATCTGTAATCAGCCTCCATCAGAACGACTGCATGTCGACCAGACGGCGATAGTAGCCGTTCAGGGCCAGCAGTTCGTCGTGGGTACCGGCCTCGACAATACGCCCCTCGTGCATGACACAGATCATGTCGGCGTTGGCTATGGTACTCAGGCGATGGGCGATTACCAGCGTGGTGCGGTTCTTCATCAGTCGTTCGAGAGCTTCCTGCACCAGGTGCTCGCTCTCCGAGTCGAGTGCGCTGGTGGCCTCGTCAAGTATGAGCACCGCGGGATTGCGCAATATTGCCCGGGCTATCGAGACTCGCTGGCGCTGACCTCCGGAAAGACGGCAGCCGCGGTCGCCTATCACTGTATCGTATCCGTCCTCGCTCTCGACGATAAACTGGTGGGCGTTGGCAATGCGCGCGGCAGCCTCGACATCGGCCATCGACACGGGACCTTCGACGCCGAAAGTTATATTATTATAAAATGTGTCGTTGAAGAGTATGGCTTCCTGATTTACATTGCCCATCATGGCGCGCAGGTCGTGTACCTTGAGGTCACGTATATCGGTACCGCCGACAGTTATGCAGCCTTCGTCCACATCGTAGAAGCGCGGCAGCAGGTCGGCAAGCGTGGACTTGCCCGAACCTGACTGACCCACAAGGGCCACTGTGTGCCCTGCCGGGATACGCAGGCTCACATGGTCGATGACGCGGTGGTCGCCGTAGCTGAAGCTGACGTCGCGGTACTCTATGTCGCCGGTGCGGGCCTCCCTGGCCGTTCCGGGGGCCGGGTCGGCAATCGGGTTGCGGGCGTTGAGTATCTTGTCCACACGTTCCATCGATGCCAGGCCCTTCTGTACGGCATAGGCGCCTTTCGACAGATCTTTGGCGGGGTTGATGATGCTGTAGAAAATTATCATATAATAAATGAACTCGGCGGCGTTGAGCTGCGAATGGCCGCCCAGTATCAGCCAACCGCCGAACCACAGCACGATGGCAACGGCAATGGTGCCCAGAAACTCGCTCATGGGATGCGCCAGCTGCTGGCGCCGGGCCACGCTTTTGGCCATCGAGTAGAACCGGTCGTTCTCGCTATGGAAACGATGGCGCATCTTGCCTTCGGCATTGAAGGCTTTGATGACGCGCAGCCCCCCCAGCGTCTCCTCGATAGTCGACATCAGTACGCCCCACTGGTTCTGCATGTCCAGGCTCTTGCGTTTCAGGCGCTTGCCCACGTTTCCCATCACCAGCCCGGCAAGCGGCAACAGCACGAGCACGAATATCGTGAGCTGCCACGACACGGCAATCATCATCACAAGGCAGACGATTATCATCACCGGATTTTTGAAAATCATGTCAAGCGAGGCCATGATGGAATTCTCTATTTCGGCCACGTCACCGCTCATGCGTGCCATAACGTCGCCTTTGTGCTCGCCGGTGAAATAGCCGATGGGCAGCGTGGTTATCTTGTCGTAGACAAAATTGCGTATATCGCGCACAACACCGGCCCGCAAGGGTATCATATAATACATGGCCAGATAGGCTGTGCCCGTCTTCAGGCCAGTCATTATTATAAGCGCCACGGCAAGCACGCCCAGGGCGAATACCGACCCGTGCGACGCTATCATCTCCTGTATGTACCAATAGAAGTTGTTTACGGCGGCATCCTTGAGGTCGCCCAACGACTCCATCGGCATAAAGTCGTAATGCGCCGTGTTTACCTTGAACAGCATCTGCAATATCGGTATGACCAGCGCGAACGAGAAAAGCGTCAGAAAGGCCGTGAGCACATTAAACAGAATGCTCAGGCCCAGAAACTTCTTGTATGGCGGCACAAACCGCCGCAGCACGGAAATGAAATCGTTCATATTATTGATGGCTTGCGGATGCAAAATTAATGAAATTTCGCCAAACAACGCACGATGGGCAACAAAAATCAGCGGGTGCGCCGCCGTGGCGCACCCGCTGTAAAGTCAGTATTGACCGTCGGAAATCAGAGGGCCTGGAAGCCGTCAACGGTAACGTCCTTGCTGATTTTGGAGACAAGACCCTGAAGTACCTTACCCGGACCGAGTTCGGTGAAGGAGGTGGCGCCGTCAGCGACCATGTTACGTACTGTGGCGGTCCAGCGCACGGGGCTGGTGAGCTGCGAAATCAGAAGGCCCTTGATTTCGGCAGGGTCGGTATGGGGTTTGGCGTCGACGTTCTGATATACGGGGCAGCGGGGAGCGCTGAAAGTGGTGCGCTCGATGGCCTCGGCCAGTTCGGCACGGGCCGGCTCCATGCAAGGCGAGTGGAAACCGCCGCCTACGGGGAGCTTGAGGGCGCGCTTGGCACCGGCTTCCTTGAGGGCGGCACAGGCGGCGTCGATGGCAGCGTTCTCACCGGAAATCACCAGCTGGCCCGGGCAGTTGTAGTTGGCGCATACCACTACACCGGGAATGGCCGAGCAAACCTCCTCAACCTTCTCGTCGGGGAGAGCTATGATGGCGGCCATGGTCGAGGGATTGATTTCGCACGCACGCTGCATGGCCTTGGCGCGGGCGCTTACCAGACGAAGACCATCCTCGAAGCTGAGGGCGCCGGCGGCTACAAGAGCCGAAAACTCGCCCAGCGAGTGACCGGCCACCATATCGGGGTCGAATTTGTCACCGAGAGCGGCTGCCAGTGCGACACTGTGCAGGAACACTGCAGGCTGGGTGACATCGGTGCGCTTGAGGTCTTCGGCCGTACCGTTGAACATGAGATCGGTGATGCTGAAGCCAAGAATTTCGTTGGCGCGGTCCATCAGCTTGCGGGCCTCGGCGTTGTTGTCGTAGAGGTCTTTGCCCATTCCGACAAACTGAGCGCCTTGTCCGGGAAATACAAATGCTTTCATTTTCAGTCTTTTATATTGTTTGCGTAATTTACTTCAATAGGAACCGGATATACGGAAATTTTTCCGTAATAAACTTTTTTTGGCCGCAAAGTTAGTCATTTTTCTCAAAATATAACTACTTTTGGCAAATAATCTGCGTTAAACTCCGTTATTCAGGAGTGAAAGGGCGCAGGAGCGCTCATTTTCAAAGTAAACCGAACCGAAATTACACATCTAACCATATCCTCCCATGAACCCCTCAGTCATTCCCTTATTCCTTGGTAACTTACGCGGCGGTCAGCTTATTTTGATCGTACTGCTGTTCATACTGCTTTTCGGGGCATCCCGTATTCCGAAGATGATGCGCAATCTGGGCAAGGGCGTGCATGCTTTCAAGCAGGGCATCGCCGATGCGCAGGCTGAGATGGAAAAACCCATCCAGAAGGCATCCTCCGACATCAAAAAGTCGGTAGACGCACCTGTGGAGCCTACCGCAAAAGCAAAAGACGTGGACTGACAGCTATCCAATATGTCCGAAGACACCGACAAGCCGACGGCAACCGTGAATGCCGAAGATATGTCGTTCTGGAGTCATCTCGAAGCACTGCGCGGGGTGATTTTACAGGTCGGCGCTGTTGTCGTGGGCTTTTCAATCGGCTTTTTCTTCATAATGCGGTGGTTCTTCGACCATGCGATACTGTGGCCGTGCCGTGCCGATTTCCCGCTTTACAGTGCCCTGTCGTTCATGAAGGGCGATGGCGAATGGATTCCGGACATGGGCACAGCCGATTTCAACATCGAACTCATAAACATAAAGCTGGGTACACAGCTGATGACTCACATCAGTGCCTCGCTGTGGCTGGGACTGGCATTCGCGTTTCCGCTGGTAATCTACCTGCTGTGGCGGTTCGTGGCACCGGGGCTATACGAAAACGAGCGCCGCGGCGCACGCAAGGCTTTTCTGTTCGGCAACGTCATGTTCTACCTGGGCATACTTACCGGCTACTTCATCGTGTATCCTCTGGCCCTGCGCTTTCTGTCGGGATACACACTCAGCGACACCATCTCCAACCAGCTCACCCTCGATTCGTACATGGACAATTTCTATACGGTAATCGTATCGATGGGGGTTGTCTTCGAACTTCCGCTGGTGGCCTGGATGCTGGGACGCATGGGCCTCATAAACCGCGGATTTTTCAGTCGCTACCGGCGCCACGCCATTCTGGGCCTGGCAGTCCTCGCCGGCTTCATAACGCCGACAAGCGACATATTCACATTGTTCGTCGTTTTTGTTCCGCTCTATGCCCTGTGGGAATTCGGCGCACGGCTGGTACCCGCGTCTCCGCGCGACGACGCCGACTGAAGTCGATTGTCCCCCCCCTTCCCTATTGTCTGCCTCTGATTTACCATGAAAACCAACAACAGAAAATTCAAGTTAGGACTGCTGCCGCGCATTGTCATAGCAATGGCACTCGGAGTCGTGGCCGGTATGTTCATGCCCATGTGGGCCGACCGCATCTTCGCCACCTTCAATTCGGTCTTCTCATCTTTTCTCGGATTTATAATCCCGTTGCTGATAGTGGGTTATGTCGCTCCGGCCATAGCCGACATCGGTACGGGCGCCGGCAAGATGCTGGTGTTTACAGTGGCGCTGGCCTATCTTGCGACATTTTTGTCCGGTATGTTCGGGTTCTTTGTCGCCGACACATTCTTCCCGTCAATGATCAGACCGGTCGAATATATCGCCGCCGAGGGAGCCGCGGCAGGAGTGCAGCCCTGGTTTACAATCGACATCCAGCCGATGTTTCCGATAATGACCGCTCTGATTTTTGCCTTCACCTTGGGCCTATGCACCTCCAGGATGGACGCCGACAGCGCGATACGCCAGGTCATGCGCGAGTTCCGCGAGGTAATCAACCTCGTAATAATCAAGGCAATAATACCTCTGCTACCCTTGTATATCTTCGGGATAATGCTGGATATGACCGTATCCGGGCAGGTCGGAACCATAATGGTGACTTTCGTAAAGGTCATCGCCGTCATCTTCGGCGCGCACGTGGTGTTGCTGACTCTGCAGTTCTGCATAGCCTCGCTGTTCGCACGCAACAATCCGTTCAAGGCACTGTGGACGATGATGCCGGCCTATTTCACCGCACTGGGCACACAGTCGTCGGCGGCGACCATCCCCGTAACCCTGCGGCAGACAGTCAAACTGGGCGTAAGTCCCGAAATCGCGGGGTTCACCGTACCGCTTTGCGCCACCATCCATATGTCTGGCAGCGTCATGAAAATCACGGCATGCGCACTGGCGCTGATGCTTACCATGGGGCACAGCTACGACACAGGCATGTTCGCGTCGCTTGTAGCAATGCTTGGTATAAGCATCGTTGCAGCCCCCGGTGTCCCCGGAGGAGCCATCATGGCTTCGCTCGGGGTATTGAGCCAGGTACTCGGCTTCACGCAGGCCGACAACGCCCTCATGATTGCCCTATATATCGCTATGGATTCGTTCGGAACCGCGTGCAACGTCACCGGCGATGCCGCATTGTCCGAAATCGTGAGCTTTGTTTTCGGGCGCAAGCGCAAAAGCCGACCCGACACACATTAAAATAATACAGCAAAAGCGTTTGGCCAGTGACGCCGGCCGTCCCCTGATTATATCCGGCTTACCCTCCGCCTCGCCCGGAAGTGTCAACCGCTGCCATTTCCGGGCTTTGGACTTTTCGGCCCGAAAATTGGCCGGGCCGCAGATTCTACCTGCAAGTGCAAAATTAGGCAATAAATTTGAAGAACTCAG
>CAZETN010000037.1:0-9720 GCA_964514475.1 uncultured Bacteroides sp. | reverse complement strand
TCCCCTGAGGAGGAGTGAGGAAAGGGCCGTTGCACTTCTTATTGGAATCTTTCGGACAGGCGTTGACGGTAAAAATTTCGGATTATTTTTCGAATTTACTAAAAAAGCGTTATATTTGTGCTCGAAAACATATTTCCACAACACAAAAGCCTGCCGATTGGCTTGGGATTGCGTCATGGCTGACGGCTTTGACTTTTTTATATTTCGTTTCGTGTCGGCTGCAGGCGGTGTTGTCAGGTATCCATAGGCCCAATATCTTTAGTGTATGTTAAAGACAACAATTGAAAAGGTCATAAACGAAGACCTGTCGGCAATCTGGACCGTTCTCGACAATGACGAGCGGCGTCAGATTGTGGACAATTTTCAGATACACAATTTCAAGAAGAACCAGATTATTTATACGCAGGGCGAGGAAGCCGAACACTTGTGGACACTTATAAAGGGAAAGGTAAAGATTTTCAAGGACGGAATCGGGGGGCGCCAGCAGATTATCAGGCTGATGCGTCCTGTCCAGTATTTCGGCTTCCGCGCCGCTTTTGCCGATGCGCCGCATCTGTCGGGAGCCTGTGCGTTCGAGGCTTCGGTGCTGGGTTCACTGCCGATAGGGCTTGTCAAGGAGATGATTGACAACAACCGCAAGCTTGCGTGGTTCTTTATCGGCGAGCTTTCGCGCAATCTTGGAGGCTCGGACTCGCGTATAGTAAATCTGACGCAGAAGCATATACGCGGTCGCCTGGCCGAGGCTCTGATGGTCTTGAAAGACAACTATGGATATGAGGACGACGGGGCGACGATAAATATTTATATGTCGCGCGAGGACCTGGCCAATCTTTCGAACATGACCACGTCGAATGCAATCAGGACACTTTCGGCTTTTGTGACCGAGAATATACTGATTGTGGACGGACGCCGCATAAAGATAATAAACGAGCCGGCGCTGCGCAAGATTTCGAAATTCGGCTGAGGCTGCTAATGGCGCGGGGGCCTGATACGTCTGATTTTGCCGTTGGCCGTGCGTGGCAGTGCATCGACGTATATGATGTTTTTGGGGATATGGTGTGCGGGCAGTCGGCCGGCAAGACGGTTGTGAAGTATGCTGATGTCCGCGAAAGGCGAATCCGGGGCACAGGTTTCGGTTACGAGGACTACGCGGTCTCCCCATTTGGGGTCCGGTTCCGAGGATATGTAAAATGAGGGACAATCGGGTATAAGAACTGTTATCTCACACTCAACCTGTTCGGGATATACTTTCAGCGCGCCGGTGTTGATTACGTTGTCGAAGCGGCCCAGCCATCGGAACGAAGTGGGCGACAGCAGGTCGACGATGTCGTTTGTCTGCAGGGATTTTACCGAATAATTGTCAAGCCTGAGCCTGAGGCACCGGCGGCTGTCGGTGTCGAACGTGATACCCTTCATGGCACGGAATATACCGTCGCCGCCCACACGGCGCAGGGCCACATGGCTGCACGTTTCGGTCATGCCGTAGGACTCGTACGCGGCAACATTCGGCATTTCGTCCGTTATTCGCGACGCGAGGGAAGTGTGCAGGGCCGAGCCACCCACCAGCATGTTGCGCACCCGGCATTTCCCCGATTTAACGGCTTCGATTACGGCAGGTACCTGTGAGACGACAACGGCAAGCAGGTCCGAACGAGGGGGGAGCTGCGGATTGTTGGACGGGGCCAGCATTGTCGGTTCGGTCCCGCATAGCCATGCGCGCACGGCCATCATCTTTCCGGCTATGTAATCTACCGAAAGAGGGCATACGAAGTCGGAACTGCATCCCAGACCGAAGAAGTCGACGGTTGCCCTGGCCGACACGAGCATGTCGGCTTTCAGCAATTCGACTGGTTTTGGCGTACCGGTTGAGCCGGATGTGTGGGCTCTGACGACAGGCGAGCCGTTGAGCCACTCTGTCCTGAAATCGTCAAGTGTCATGATCCGAATACTTTGTCGTCGCGTTTCGCTCCGGGGTCGAAGTACAGCAGCTGTCCGCGGCGGATGAGCTGTGAGGCTGTGTTGTCGGCATAGAGTTCGCCGGTGCCGAGGCCCTGGGGCATGACGACGTCATGCGTGGCGGTCCATTGTGCGATTGCGTTGAGGCCGACATTCGATTCGAGTGCCGATGTGGCCCACCAGCCGATGCCTTGTTCCTGTGCGGCGGCTATCCAGTCGTCAGCCTCGGCAAAACCGCCGCAGAGGGCAGGCTTGAGGATAATGTACCGGGGACGGGTCAAGGCAAGCATACGGCGCTTGACGTCGGCGGGCGTTATGCCTATCAGGTCTTCGTCCAGGGCGATTGGGACCGGAGACTCGCGGCAAATCCGTGCCATCTCGGCGTGCTGGCCTGCTTTTATGGGCTGCTCGATTGAGTGAAGGCCGAACTTTGACAGGCGCTCAAGGCGCGACAGGGCGTCGGCGGGTGTGAATGCGCCGTTGGCGTCGGCGCGGAGTTCGAGGACGTCGGCGGGAAATCTGCTGCGGATGTATTTCAGCAGTCCGAGTTCCTCCTCAAAATCTATGCCGCCGATTTTCAGTTTCAGACATCTGAAGCCTTCGTCTATCTTTGCTTTGATGCGGCGCGACATCGTTTCGCGGTCACCCATCCATATCAGGCCGTTGATGGCGATACCCATGTCGCCGCCGAGCCATTCGGTGCCGGGGCTGATTATGCCGCGAGCGCCGTTTGCCAGGTCGGCGAGGGCGGTTTCAAAGCCTATACGCACGCATGAGTCGGCCTCGCGGAAGCTGAGGTTGCGGCATACGCTGTCAAGGCGGTATTCGAAGTCGCTGTCGTCCTCGGCGCTGAGCCCGCGGAAGAGCGGCACTTCGCCCAGGCCGTAGATGTCCGGACTGTCGCTGTCGTACACGCGTACGAAATATGTATCCTTGGTGTGCATGACCGCACGCGAGGTGCGCGCCTCGAAGTTGAACCGAAGCGTGCGTCTTATCCAGTCGGCGCGTAACATGGTCAGTCGGGGAACTGCGGAAATTTGCTGAAGTCGGGGTCGCGCTTTTCGAGGAAGGCGTTTTTGCCCTCCTGTGCCTCGTCCATCAGGTAATACATCAGTGTGGCGTCGCCGGCGAATTCCATCAGGCCGGCCTGACCGTCGAGTTCGGCATTGAGCGCGCGCTTTATCATCCGGATTGCGAAGGGACTGCGTTTCATGATTGTCTCGGCCCAGTCCACGTACTCGTCCTCCAGGCGGTCAAGGGGCACAACTTTGTTGACCATACCCATTTCGAGGGCCTCGTGTGCGGTGTACTGACGGCATAGGAACCATATTTCGCGCGCTTTTTTCTGACCTACGCAACGGGCCAGATAGGACGACCCGAAGCCGGCGTCGAAGCTGCCGACCTTGGGGCCGGTCTGCCCGAAGATGGCGTTTTCGGAGGCGATGGAGAGGTCGCAGACAACCTGGAGCACGTTTCCGCCGCCTATGGAGTAGCCGTTGACGGCCGCGATGACGGGCTTGGTGAGCGAGCGTATGGCCTTGTGTACGTCCAGGACGTTGAGGCGCGGGGTGTTGTCGGCGTCACGATAGCCGCCGCGGGTCTTGTAATTCTGGTCGCCTCCCGAGCAGAAAGCTTTGTCTCCGGCGCCGGTGAGCACTACCACGCGCACCTCGGGGTGTTCGCGGCAGTAGTCGAGGGCTTCGAGTATCTGAAAGTTTGTCTGCGGACGGAATGCGTTGTAGACCTTGGGGCGGTTTATGGTTATGCGGGCGATGCCGTTGTAGAAGTCGAACAGTATGTCGCTGTATTCCTTGATTTGTTTCCAGTCGCGTGTCATATATGATTGATGGTTGATTATTTGCTGATGTCGTTGAAGTATTTACGCAGTACACGGGCCGACACGGCTCCGTCTGTGCTGATGTCCAGGATTACGGGGCGGTCCGAATGACCCATGAACAGCGGGAGTGCCTTGTCCAGTGTGTCGGCCGAGTCAGCGCTTAGGTATCTGAAGCCGAAGCCGGAGGCAAGCTCCTTCAGAGGCAGACGCACGTCGGTCACGAAACATTCGTCCAGTTCGTCGAGAGCCGCCGTAGAGTCTATGAAGCGGAAGATGCCGCCGCCTCCGTTGTTGAGTACGGCCATGCGGAAAGTCGGTGGTATGCAGTTCTGTGCCAGCGCCCCCATGTCGTACTGTGCCGACATGTCGCCTGTTACGAGAACCGTGAGGTGTTCGTATCCGAGCGAGGCGCCGATGGCAGTTGATGTGCATCCGTCAATGCCGCTGACGCCGCGGTTCGAGTCGATGCGGTGTATGTGGCCGTAGTCGGCCAGCTGTACATAGCGGATAGCCGTGCCGTTTCCGGCCTGCAGGTTCGCCTTGTCCGGTACTGCCCTGAGCAGCCGGTCGATGGCTGTCATGTCGCTCCATGGGGCGCGCCTGACGTATGCCCTGTAGCTGTCACGGGCCTTTTCGGCCAATGCGGCCCAGCGGCTGTTGTAGTCGGAGGTACCGGTTGCGAAAGGTTGCATCGCCGATGCCAGTTGTGGCATGAACGACCCGGGGGGTAGCTCGATGCGCTTCGACAGGCATTTGAAGCAGTCGACCGACTGACCTCGCTCGCCTACGTGCCAGTGGCTGACCCCGGGAGCGCCGCGCAGCCATGCCTTTACAAACCGCGATACAAGCGAGCCGCCGAGGGTGATGACCGTGTCGGGCAGCAGCTCGTACCTCTCCCTGTCCGTCATAGAGCCGAGGATGCGGTCGATGTGGCCCATGCTGTCCAGGCCGTGCAGATTTGCCTGTGCCTCGTGCAGTACGGCCACGTTGGGTATTGCGGCAAGGCGCCCGATGGCGCGGTTGAGCTTTGTGTCCGGAGGCAGAAACCCCGCTATGACCAGTACTTTCCGCGGAGGAGCCAGCTGACGGGCGAGGGCGCGCGCCTGTGCCGTGGGGAGCATGGACGGCCGGCTCACGATGTCTATGCGGCGCGGAGTGTATCCGGCGGCGCCGGTACTCTGACCTGTAAGCGGTACGTCGAGCTGCACGTTTATGTGTACTGGTCCGTGGCGGCCGGTCACCGCGTCCGTCAGGGCGTCGTTGAGCAGCCGGTTCACCATCCACATCTGCGTGGCGTCGCCCGTCTCGACGGGGATGTTGTACGACGACCTGACGATTTTGTCCAGGGCGCCGTACTGGCGTATTGTCTGGCTGTCGTCCTGGTCAATCCACTCCTGCGGGCGGTCGGCCGTTATTACAATCAGCGGTATTTCGCGGTAATAGGCCTCGGCCACCGCGGGCGCATAATTGAGCATGGCTGTGCCCGAAGTGCAGACAAGGGCCACGGGGCGTCCTATCCGCGCTGCCAGACCCAGGGCCATGAAGGCGGCGCACCGTTCGTCGACGACGACGCGGTGACGCAGGCGCCCGTCGCGGGCCACCGCCATAATCAGAGGCGCGTTGCGTGACCCGGGGCTTAATATTACATCCTTTACGCCGTGCTCGACAAGCAGCGATGAGATTTCGCGGCACACGGCCTTATCGGTGTTCTGAACAATCATTGCAGGTCTTTTCAGCAAAAGTACAAATTCTGCGGCAATTCTGCAAAGTGACGTATGACCATATAAAAAACACAGGCGCCGTGGTGGAGAGGCCGGCGCCTGTGTAGGGTAGGGGGATGTAATCAGTGTCGTTTAGCGTACGAAGAATTTCGTGCCGTTGGCGATGTAAAGGCCGCCGGCCAGAGAGACGAAGGTCGTTCCGGGAGTCACATCAATCATCTTCACAAGCTGACCGGCCAGGGTGTAGACGGCCACTGTGGCCTCACGGCTCGCGGTGATGCGTATGCCGCCCTGTGCTGCGGCCACCGTCAGGATGTCGGCTTCGGCCGATATGTTTTCGACACCGGCGGGGTCGTACGATACTGTCAGGGCACTCTGGGTGCTGTCGAAACGCAGACGCACTACCGGAGCGGGCGATATGACGGTAAACGGCGATATACCGTTACGGTCGGTGGCCAGCAGGCTTGCCGAAGTGCGGGCCTCCGAGATTTCGGCGGTCGCCATGGCCGAGGATACGGGCGAAATGCCGCTTGTGAGCGCGCTGCTCTTTGCGAGCAGGAACATGTACGGTGTGCCGGCGGTGTGGCCCGGTATGGTGTACTCGGCCTCGTAGATGCCATCGGCCACAGGCTCCAGCACATTCTGTGCCATTTCACCGATGTTCTCGATGCCGAGTCGGCCGTAGTCGTCGGCACTGACAATGTAGAAGCCCCGGTTGTGAGCCGACGAACTTACGGTGAGGCGGTGGTTGGCCTCGTCGACCATCATGCTTATCTCGGAGCTTGTCGCAGCGGGCAGGCTGAAGAACCACTTGCCGCTGCGTGCGGCGGTGCGACGCAGTGTGGTGCGTGTGTCGGCCGCGGGAGCCGGGCTGTCGGTGTAGGCGCCGCTCCAGTTGCCGTTTTTGTCGAAGCTGATTTCGGTATCCGCTCCGGCTGCGGGGACGATTACCTTTCCGTCGGGTGTGGTGAGGTTGAAGGCGATGTCCTGCTCGCCGGGCGCTCCGGTGTCACCTGCCGTGGCACTGATCACAACGGTGTCCTCGCTCGACGACGACGGATATCCGGTGGCTCCGTCCAGGCTGTTGTCGCCGTCCGATACAATCTCGTATACACTGCCCTCGTTGGCCTTGTCTACTTTGGCCGTGAGCGAGAAATCGTTCAGGTCAAGGGTAATGTCAATCTCACCCTCACCGACGAGCGAGGGCATGAAGAATGACACACCGTGGAAGCCGACTTTGCCGGCGGCGATGCCGTCGGACGGCACAAGCCGGTTCCGGCCCTCGTTGTACATGAAGTTCCAGCCCGTGCCTCCGGGCCAGTAGGTGTTCGACGTGATGGCCAGCGGCTGCGCGTCGGCGCCGAATGCAGTGAAGTCGAAGCTTACGGCTCCGCTGAAGGCGTATCGGCCCGTGTAGACGCGGCTGCCCGGCGCTGTCTCGCTGAAGTCAAGGACGGCGTTGCCGTCGGGGTACTTGTAGAAGTTGATTTTCAGGTCGCTGATTTTGGCCCGGTCGGCGATGAAAGCAGCGGCCACAATCACATCGCCGCCTTTCCAGTCGGGGGCCTGCACGTACCTTACGGGCAGCAGACTGCCCGTCCATGGGTCGCTGGCGTGGAAGTAGCCTCCGGCAAGGTCTGCCACGAGCGGATTGCGCCCGATGGCGTCGGCCGATGCGGTGGCGAAGTCAGTGGCCATGGCGAAGCCGAATTTGCCTGCGGGGATATTGACTGCGGTACCGTTGCGGCTGATGACGAGGTCGCTGAATTCGGCGCGGTTGGCGTAGGAGGGTACCTTTCCGTCGCTGATGGCGCCATAAAGGATGTAGCTGTGTCCAAGGCGCTCGACGTACAGGCGGCTGTTCTCCATATCAACGGTCACCTGATAAGCGTATGTCTCTTCGGTGGCCTGTGTGCGGAAGGGTGTGGCGCCGGCGGTGGTGACAGTGTCCTGACTGACAAAGCCAAACTCGGCCACATTGAATTTGTCGTAGGCGACGGGCTGCGCCACGTCTGCCGACAGGGCGTAGCTGCCCTCCCATTCGGGTTCTTCGGGCGATACGGGGAGCTTGCGGGTGAACAGACGCAGTTCAAGTCCCTCGCCTGTCAGGCCGGTGTTGACGGTGGTGGTGTACATACCGTTTTCGGTCTTGTCAAGCTCGCGGTATTGGCCGTTGCTGTACAGATAGACGTGCTTTACCGAAGCCGGGTCGATAATCTGGCCGGCCGAGCTTATGGGCGAGTCGGATATGGTTACCCGGGCGGCTGCAAGGTCGACATATGTGTAGACGGTGCCTCCGGGCCAGCCGTTGATGGCATAGCTGCCTTTGCCGCGCGTGCAGTAGGCCAGGTGTACCTCGTCGGGCGTATAGTCCCACTCGTCGGCTACCATGTCCTCGCGTGTCGAGCCATAACTGTTGCTCTCCCAGTCGCCGAGCTGGCTGTAAAATCTGAATATGGGTGTGCCTGCATCGGCCTCGAAACAGCCGTAGTAGCCGCCTTTGTCAGTTGGTCTGAGAACAATCGAGCCGTTGTTGATCGACCATCCGTTGGGTGTGCCTATGACATAGAGCTGCCCCACGGTGCCGTCGGTGCCTGAAAGACCGAGTTCGAACTTTACGGAGGGGGCGTCGCCGGGTGTCACCGTAGCCGTCACCCTGCCGCCGGTCCATTTGTCCGGGGTGAGAGTCCAGTATCCCGCGTTGTCGGCGCTCAGGAGGGCCGCCGAGCTGTAAGCCTCGCCGCCGGCCGTGACAATCTCGCGGTCATTGCCTGTCGGGGGTGCCATGACGGTGGGTACGGCACCCTTGTCGGGGAGCCCGCTGATGAAGCGTACCTTGAACTGACCGGCCGGTACCTCGAATGACCCCGAGTAAGTGCCGTCGGCCTGACGGGACAGGCCGTCGAAGCACGACAGAACGCCGTCGGAACAGTCCTTCCAGGGAGTGAACGCGGTGAGGCCGGAGATTTCGACAAAGAGCTGGTCGCGGTCGACGGGCACCAGCGATGATGCCGATGCCAGTTTCAGATTTACGTCGCTCGAAATCGATGCCGTGCCTCGGGTGAGGTTGACGGTGAGGATTGCGTCATGCCCGAGGGGGTTGTCGACGGTGTGGTTCGGCATGGTGCCTGTGGACGAAAGCAGCAGCGAGGAGTTTGCCACGCCGTCAGCAATCACTGGTATGGGCGAGCGGGAGCCGATTTGCGGTGAGCTCCAGTCCGAGTCGAGGGTGAGCTTGAAGCCGGTGGTGCCAGCGGGGAGTGCTACCTTGTATATAGCCTCGGCACCGCTCTCACGGCTGACTGTCGTGAAGCTCCAGCCCGTAAAGCCGCCTACCACGTATATTGCGTCAAGGTCGACGGGCGTGTACGCATCTGCCATATCGTCGGGCACGATGTCGAGCCTGTTGCCCCATCCCTGACCCTTGATGACACCGCCGGTCCAGCCGTCGACGCGGAAGGGCTCTCCCTTGACGTCGCTCTCGGTGAAGCTCAGCGCTATGTCCAGGCCGGTTGACAGCGCGGCGTTGCCTGCGGGATTAAGCCATTTGTCGGCGAATGCATCGAAAACGCTGAACTGCAGCGGGCCGGCGGGGTAATAGCCCGCTATGGCCGCCAGCGAGGGGTATGAGGCGATGCTGTCAGCCGAATATTCGCTGTTGACAATCATCAGCGGCGTGTTCTGCGGAATGACAGTAAGACGGTGCCTCCTCAGATCGACACGGAAACGGTATACACCGTCCTCGGGTACACACCAGGTGCCCGTGCGCTGATCGTAACGGCTCTCGTACATGTCGTCGGACGACATGATGCCGTTGGCTCCCGGGTAAAGCGCAGCACCGTCGGTGCCGGGCTGTATAAGGTTCATGTTGTAGGCCAGATATTCCGATCCGTCGGGGAGACCGTCGGCCAGGTCGCTGTAAAAGCGGAACCAGCGGCCCCATGCAAGGCTGCGTGTGTCCTTGACTATTTCATAGACGTTCGAGCCTGGTGCCGTCTCATACATTTTGTTGCTCTCCCACTGGTCGGCCGACTCGACTGTCGGCAGGCTCTGTGACGGCGTTTCGGCGCCCGCCAGATAGATGAAGCGTCGACCCGTGTCGTCAGTGGCGGCATAGGAGTGTACAGCGGATACCGCCGAGAACAGCACCCATGCGCAGATTCTACCTGCAAGTGCAAAATTAGGCAATAAATTTGAAGAACTCAG
>CAZETN010000036.1:0-9782 GCA_964514475.1 uncultured Bacteroides sp. | reverse complement strand
TCCCTCTTCAGGAGTATGAATCGGCTGGAACTAGTCTTTGCCGTACTTGGCATAGTGACCCGAAGTTACGTAAAGGGTCTTGTTGCCGATATGTGGAGTAATTACCTGTTGGTAGCCGTATTGTTTCTGTATTTTGCGCAGGAACTGCTCGAGCCTGTCGCGCAGCGCGGCTCCTTTGGGGAGCCATAGGGGCAGACCTGCGCCCACGTTGCTGCTGAAGGCAAAAAGTTCCATCTCCTTGCCGAGTTTGCGGTGATCGCGTTTTTTTGCTTCTTCAAGCAAGGCCAGGTATTCGTCGAGCAACTTCTTTTTGGGGAAGCTGATGCCGTATACCCGGACAAGCTGGTTGCGCTTTTCGTCACCGCGCCAGTATGCTCCGGCCAGGCTGGTTATCTTGACAGCCTTGATGGGGGCGGTGTCGGGCAGGTGCGGGCCGCGGCACAGGTCGGTGAAGTCGCCTTGGGTGTAGGTTGTGATGTGACCGTCCTCAAGTTCGCTGATAAGCTCGCACTTATAGGTCTCGCCGCGGTCGCCGAACATTTTCAGGGCGTCGGACTTGGCGATGTCGCGGCGTACGATGGCCTGTTTTTCGCGGGCCAGATCAAGCATCCGCTGCGCTATTTTTGCAAAATCGGCGTCGGTGAGCTCATGCTTGCCCGGGTCGATGTCGTAGTAAAAACCGTTTTCAATGGCCGGGCCGATGCCGAACTTAACGCCGGGATACAGCTGCTGAAGGGCTTCGGCCAGCAGGTGGGCCGACGAGTGCCAGAAAGCGTGCTTGCCCTCGGGGTCGTCCCATTTGAAGAGCTGAAGGGTGGCGTCCTCGGTGATGGGGCGGGTCAGGTCCCACTCCTGTTCGTTGACATACGATGCGAGCACGTCCTGAGCGAGACGAGGGCTGATGGACTGTGCTACTTCAAGCGGAGTTACGCCGCTTTCAAACTCTTTGACAGATTTGTCGGGAAAGGTGATTTTAATCATTTTACTGAGTTGTTTTACACTAAATTGCCGCCTACAAGCGCGGCAATCAAACATATTTGTGTAGTCGCTTTGACTTCAACGCGCAAAGATACGAAAAATTTCCCGAATTCCGGCCCAAATTTCATTCTAAATTTGCATACCGATAACCGGTTGTATATTTTGGCCATGTGTTTTTTCCAGGTGCGGCTGACACCCGTACGGATGGCGGTCGGCAGTTTATGTGCCTGCAAAAATTATGATTATCGGCATAATTGCGAAATCGCGGATGAAAAAGTATCAAAAAAATAGTAACTTTGCGGAACTAAACTTTAGCGAGAAAACCGTATGGCTGTAATACTTAATATAGAGACATCGGCGCGCTGCTGTTCGGCGGCCCTTACGGCCGAAGGCATGATACTGGCGCACCGCGAGGACTTTGAAGGTCGCAACCACGCCGCACTGCTCAGTGGTTTCATAAAATATTGTCTTGACTTCGCCGCCGAAAAGGAGCTGAAGCTCGACGCGGTGGCTGTCTCGACGGGCCCGGGCAGCTACACAGGTCTGCGCATCGGCATGAGCGAGGCAAAAGGCCTGTGCTATGCACTTGATATACCTCTGATTGGTGTCGATACGCTTGAACTGCTTGCCACGCGTGTCATGTTCTCGACTCTTGATATCGACCCTGACACGATTTTTGTGCCTATGGTAGATGCCCGCCGCATGGAGGTATTTACCGGCGCGTTCGATTTCGCGCTGTCGCCTCTGATGGAGGAGAAACCGCTGATTTTGGACGAGACATCGTATGCCGGTCTGCTCGCTACGGGACGTCCGGTGCTGTTTTTCGGTGACGGATCAGCCAAAGCCAAGGATGTCATAAAGGCCTCCAATGCCACGTTTCTTGACGGTGTCGACCCACTGGCCGTGGATATGATAGCTCTTGCCGAGCGGGCGTTTGCGCAGCGCCGCTTCCTTGACCGCGCATACTCAGTTCCCAACTATATCAAGGACTTCCAGGCCACCAAGCCACGCAACAAGGTTCTCGGGGAGAAATAACTATTCGTTTTTCATAACCACGCTCTTGAACTGTCCGGGCAGGTTGAACTTCAGCATCAACCGGTCGGAGAGGCCGATTTCGTATCCCGGGCCGGACTTGAGGATGCCCGGTATCGTCACGTCGGGACGCGGCCTGCGTGAACGGCACTTTTGTCGCAGTCAACTGACATCCCATTCGGCCGCCTTACTGTCGGTTGCGGCTGTTTTCCACCATTTGCTGTACAAAGTTCGTGATATAGACCGTGAACAGGGGGAACACCACCATGCCGAGCACCGGCAGTATGACGGCGACTATCTTGCCCACACCTGTAACAGGTTCGATGTTGCAGCCTACGGTGACGATATTCATGCAGCTCCACCACAGTGCGTCCCAGTATGTCTTTACCAGCGGATTGACGGTATGTTCCCACTGGTAAAAAATCAGAGACCCGAAGTAGCCGGCAAGCACAACTATCGATATATAGCTGATGAGCAACGATGATATGGCGTTTGACGAAAGGTAGCCGAAAACTATGGCGATGGCCAGGGCACCGCGTGCGAGCGGTACAAAACGTATGAGAAACATGGCGTTGTGGCTCAGGTCCAGCCCAAGCCACCACACTATGTTGACGTACGGTATGGACAGAAGCAGAAACAGGAGATGCGACCAGAAGTAATGGCGGCGGTTGCCGGCATAGGCGAGCGATACAAAGAAATCAAGTATGAAAAACACGCAGACCCACAGCTGGAAGTGCATGTATGTATCCGAGGTGAGTATATTGATGCCGTTGAAAGTATCGCGCGAAATCCATACTATCAGGATAACCGAAAGTATGACGACGGCCAGATTGCAGAGGCGCACGATTACGAAGCCCCTCGGATGCTTGCCGATGGTCTTTCCTGCTGATGCTCCTGAAGATTTTGCCGCTTTGATGGATGACATGATAACACCGATGATGTGATGACCGATGAGTTTCGAAAATCAGTCTGTCGACAGGTAGGTCCGGTCATTCGAGCAGATTTTTTCAACTTACTGGACAGGATAATCCGTTCCGGTAAGCCGGACGACACCGATTTGTCATTGCGTCAATATCCGATATCGGCCGGCTGCCTGATATAAATAAAAACAACCCGTGACGACAGTTGGTTTATGCCGTTACGGGAAGTCTGCTGTCCGTAGTGTGAGGGACGGATGTACGGGGACAGTGGTGCGCGGACGTCTGTATTCGGGGGATATGTCTATAGCCTACCGAAAACTGACGGCCCAAGGAAAGAAAGAGCTGCGCCGATGCGGTTTTTCAGCCGTACCCCGCGGCCGGTGAGGACCATCAGGCGATACCGCTTTATTATCTGCCACAGGTCCGCGCGCACGGGATTACGGAAATCATGACGGCTTACGAGCAGGTACATGTTGCATGCGGCGGCGAAATGGCGGTCACGGACGGCATGGGTCAGTGTGGGCTTGTTGGCGGAAACCCAGGCCTCCATTCTTTTCATTACAATCAACACATCAAGGCGCCGGGGTGTCCATTTCCGTGTAAAACTGTCATTGTGCTGACGGTAAAAATACAAGCGGCGGTCCACGAATGCAATGCGTCGCGACCGGGCATAAAGTCTGTAGAAGATGTCAAGGTCCTCGTACCAGAGTCCGGGGGTGAAACGCAGCCCGTCAAATATTTCTGACCTGTAAATCTTGCCGCATACCGAATTGGTTGTCTCAAGCGTCTGGTGCAATGTGCGGCGTATGGCATCGTCGGCATCGAGCACTGTGATTTTTTGCGAGCCCTTACCGATGGCGCGCATGTCATATGCCGGCATGGAGCATGCGATGTCGGCGCCTGTCTGCGATGCGGCAAGCATAAGCTTTTCGATGCTTTCGGGGCTGATGCTGTCGTCGCTGTCGACAAACGTATACCATTCGCCTGTAGCGGCATCGATACCCGAGTTGCGGGCCGCCGACAGGCCTCCGTTGGAACGGTGGATTACGCGCATGCGTACGTCGCGCCGTGCGTACTCATCGCATATGGCCGGAGACGAGTCTGTGGAACCGTCATTGACCACAATCACTTCAAGGTCGCAAAAAGTCTGCGCCAATACGCTGTCCAGGCATTGGCGCAGATATTTTTTAGAGTTATATACGGGAATGATTACGCTGACCATCAGCGTGTTACTTTATGTTTACCGGTTGTGACGGCTCGCTTTCGCGATTGACACGGTTAAGAGCGGAGATGTAGTACAGGCCAGGTTCGGAAGCGCGGAATGAGGCTTCGGGAGTGACGGCGACGATAGCCGAGGCATCCTCGAAGTCGGGTACGCCTGTACCGTCGAAACGATATATGACATAGCGCACTACATCGTCGGCCGAACCCTTTTTGTCAGTGGCTTTCCATGACAGCTTGCGGCCGTCGGCCCTGAGCGATGCAGGGGCTGCGGGGGTGTTGCTCTTAATCCAGGGGTATTCGGGCACGAGAGCGATGGTACTCTGCAGGTCGCGGCTCAGCGAGTCGGCCACGCCACCGAGATTGGCGGTGACCGAATATCCCGGCCACCAGCAGTTTCCCTGTACATTGGGCAGGCTGCGCGACAGCTCAATTTTATGACGAAGCTGGGTGCGTTCGGTTGACGGAGCAAGGTCGGCATGCTTCATGATGTTGCCCACATCCTGTCCGAAGTACATGTGGCGGCCTTCGGCGTTTTTGTCCCACCAGTCGGCCAGCACCTGTGTAGAAGCGACCTTGTGCTCGAGTTGCCAGTAGAGTTGCGGCAGCTGATAATCAATCCAGCCGTTTCTGGACCACAGAAGCACGTCGGCGTACAGGTCATCGTAGTTCTGCAGACCGTTGGTGTCGCTACCGCGCGGGTCCGACTTTTTGTTTCGCCAGATACCGAAGGGGCTTACGCCGAATCGCACCCAGGGTTTGGAGCCGGCGATGCGTCCGTGGATTTCCTCGATAAGCAGGTCAACATTGTGGCGTCGCCAGTCACCGCGGCTCATGCCGTTGCCGTATTTGGCATACGAGGCGTCGTCCGGAAAGTCGATGCCCTTGGCAGGGTAGGGGTAGAAGTAGTCATCGAAGTGTATGCCGTCGACATCATATCGGTTGACAATGTCCATTACCACGTCTTCGATGAACCGGCGGTTTTCGGGCAGACCCGGGTCAAAATAGATTTTGTTGTCGCCGCCGTATTTGACAAAACGCTTCGGCTCCTTGTGGTAGAGGTGACCGGGTGCAAGCTTTTCGTTGGGGGATGTTGTGACGCGGTATGGATTGAGCCACGCATGCAGTTCCATGCCGCGTTTGTGTGTCTCGTCAATCATGAACAGCAGGGGGTCCCAGTAGGGCGACGGCGCCTTTCCGCCCTTGGTCAGAAAGCGGCTCCAGGGTTCCAGCTTGCTGGGATAGAATGCATCGGCGCTTGGACGCACCTGAAAGAGTACGGCGTTGACACCGGCAGCCTGCAGTTTGTCCAGCTGGTCCACGAGGTACTTCTGCAGTTCGGCCGTGCCTTTCTCGGCATACTGCGGCTGGTATACGGTGTGCATCCATGCGCCGCGGAACTCACGTTTGGGGTTGGCGCCCTGTGCCGCGCCGCCCATAAGTGCGAGGGCGGCGACGGCGGCAATCAGTTTATTACTAAGATTCATGGTGATAAGTATCGGAAAGACTGATTAATTTTCGGCGGCCACCGCCTCGGCTTCTTCGGCTGATGCGGTCGCGATGTTTGGTTTCTCGAGGCCATAGCCGTCCTTGTGGTCGACGGCTTTGAGCCAGAGCCCGAATATGAGAGCCAGGACGCCCAGCGACACAAATACGGTCATGGTTACGGTGTAACTGTACTGCAGGGGGTCGGTTATGCCGGGGTTCGATGCCTGAAGAACCGAGCCTATTCCCTTGCGGAAGCCATATAGACCTATGTTCTGTATCCAGAAAATAACGGCGTAGGCGCTGCCGAGCAGTTTCGGCTTTATCAACTTGGGCACCGAAGGCCATAGCGACGCCGGAACCAGTGAGAAACTGATGCCGAGCAGAATGATGGCCGCATATGCCAGGATGATTGACGGTACGGCCGGCAGCACGTATGCGAACACGCTGTGGCAGACAATCATCAGTATCGAACCGAAAATCAGCATGGTGGCACCTTTGCCCTTGCGGTCAAGGTAGTTACCCAGAAACGGGGTTATGGCAGCAGCGCCGAGCGGGAATACGAAAAATATCAGACCTGCCTGCTCCTCGGAGATATGCAGGGTGTTCTGCAGCATCAGGCCGGCATAGTTCTGGAAGGGGAAGATGGCCGAATAATACAGGACGCACAGCAGCTATACAATCCAGAATACCTTGGAGGTAAAGATTTCCTTGAGGTCGGATACCTTGAACGGGTCGTCCTTCTCTTCGCCGTTTGTGCCGGTCTGTGCCTCGAGCTTGCGGTCCATAAATCCGTATGTGATGAAGCAGATAAGTCCGATGCAGCACAGCAGCAGCGCAAACGCCACAGGACGTGACACATCGATCACACCTCCCAGCTTCACAATCCAGGGACTGCCGAAGAACACCACGGCCACGCCTACGCGGGCTATAGCCATCTCGACGCCCATGGCCAGTGCCATTTCCTTGCCCTGGAACCATTTGACGATGCCGCGGCTTACGGTGATACCCGCCATTTCGATACCGCATCCAAAAATCATGAAGCCGATTGTGGCCATCTTGGCCGACGCCGGCATACCGGTTACCCACGGCGTAATGTTCCACCATGCATCCGGCAGGTTGAGAATGCCGTCGAAGAAGGTGCTGAGGCTGCTTGCGGCAAAGCTATCGGTCATGGCGTACCAGTTGATGGCGCCACCGGCAACCATTACAGCTCCTGAGAGAATGGCGGTGAAACGCACTCCCATCTTATCGAGGATGATGCCTGCGAATATCAGGAAAAATACGAATACGTTCAGAAATGTTTCCGAGCCGAAGAAGTTGCCCCAGGCTACGGGGTTCCAGTTGCGTGTCTCCTGCACATAGCTCTGGAGCGGCGAAAGTACGTCAACGAATATGTAGCCGAAGAACATGGCCGATGCCAGGAGCACCAGCGCTGTCCATCTTGCCCATGCTTTGTCGTTGAGGCATTCGCGCGATACGGTTTGGGTTGTCATTTTTAAGGATAATGCTAAAAGAAATATGTAATGGATTATTGTTTATTCAATGTATGTGCCCCCTTTAAGGAGCATAGGTAGCATCAATTTGCAAAATTAAAATTTATTTTCTAAAATTGCATCCTATTCAGCGAAAAACCGCTTCAGTCATGACAAAAACCCCCCAGACAAGCAAAAATCCGGCAACAGATTTCAACCCCGGCGCCGGTGGCCCTGTAATGCAGAGCTTCAGACGTCCCTACACGTTCGACCGTGTTGTGCGCATAGTGATTTCGGTGGCGCTGATAGTGCTGGCTGTGCTCCTTGTCGAACGGCTCAGCGGGGTGCTCCTGCCTTTTCTGGTATCCTGGCTGATCGCTTATATGCTTGAGCCGCTCGTTCAGCGGAACCGCCGGGTGTTCAGGCTCAAGGGGCGTTTTGTGGCCATAGTGCTCACGTTGCTTGAGGTGGTTTTTGTAATTACCGCTCTGTGTGTAATATTCCTGCCGGGTATAATGCAGCAGTTTAACGAGATGGGGACAATTATCGCCCGTTACGCCGATGTCCACGCCTCGATACCGTTCATTCCGCAGCAGGTACACGATTTTTTGCGCGACAACATCGACTTCCGCCAGATAGGAGAGGAAATGGGGCGTCAGGACTTGCAGCGGCTGCTCAAATGGAGCGCCGGAGCTTTGCGGAACAGCCTCGACGTCGTTTTCGAGATTTTCAGCTGGTGCATAGTCTTTCTTTATGTGATTTTCATAATGCTTGATTATGACAGGCTTATCCGCGGTTTCCGCAATCTTGTACCGCGCCGCTACCGACGCATTGTGTACAGCGTGGCCGGCGACGTAACTTACAGCATGAATCATTATTTCCGCGGTCAGGCGCTGGTTTCGTTGTGTGTCGGCATAATATTCGCCATCGGCTTTCTGATTGTCGGATTGCCGCTCGGCATAGTCCTGGGCCTCTTTATCGGTGTGCTGAATATGGTGCCGTACCTGCAGCTGATTTCGATTGTGCCCACGACACTGCTGTGTCTGGTATGCGCCGCCAACGGAACCGCCGACTTCTGGACTATCTGGATCGAGTGCATGGCGGTATACATAATCTGCCAGATAATCCAGGATATGTTCCTGACTCCGAAAATCATGGGCAAATACATGGGCCTGAATCCGGCCATAATCCTCCTCAGCCTTTCGGTATGGGGCAGTCTTCTGGGTCTCATCGGTCTCATCATCGCACTGCCGCTGACAACTTTGCTGCTGTCATATTACAACAGATATATCATCGGCGATAGCAACGGCGATTTCAATACCCCCGGGGAGCGGCGTCGGGCTCGCTCGGGCCTGCGCGAGATAACCGACAGCAATCCCGACTGACCGCCTAAGTACGGCGCCGCCTCAATGCTGTTTGCTTTGGCTGCGATGAAATTCTTTCCATTCCGTAATTCATCAGATAGATACGGATTTTTCAACGAACCCCTTCAGTAAACCGATTTGTATTGCGTCCCTACCGCTTCCGGCAAACACCCGGGTTGGCAGAGGGTGTCATCGGTGAGTGCCTGCCGTGGCGGGGTGCTACACGCTATGGGCTACATGGAGTGTGCGTAGCACTTATGCACTACAGCCGTTGTGTAGCGTGTAGCGCCCCCACTGTCGTTCAGGGGTTGTTCAGAGTCGACAGCCTGCGATTTACCGGTGCGACGGTTGTGACGCTGGCATTCAGTCCTCGGGGACGGATTTCAGCAGGTCGGCGGCCATGGACGCGTCGCGCTCAAAGACCATCAGGCGGATTCCCATGCCGTTGCCGGGGAGGGGGACACCGTAGGGGCCGTCCCAGTCCGAGCCGAGGAGCTGGCAGGGAATGCCCTCGTTTTCAAGTAGGTTTTGGGCGAGATGGGCATTGAATGCACTGCCGAATTCTCTGATTACTGTGAGTTTGTCTGAATTGTGTGCCATAACTGTAATTGACGGATAAGTTGGAATTACGGTTTATCTGTCTACACATCACGCAGCCCGAAAGTTCAGCGTAAAATGTGAAAATTCGGCAGTGCCGGCATTGGGTCCCACCCCAGGATGGTGCGGGCTCTGGTATTGTCAAAGGTGAGGTCGGAAGTCATTTTGGCGAGGCGTCTGCTGTCGACGGGCCAGAAGCGCCCGAGCACCTCGCCGGGCAAAGCCAGCAGTGAGGCAATGCGCGGCGAAATCGAGCGCACATGTTTTTTGCCAAGCGAAGCGGCTATGTGTGCGGCGAGTTCGCCTACGGTCGGAGACTCGGACGTACAGATGTTGAAGATACCGCTATGTCCGCGGCATAGCGCCACAACGTTGGCGATGTCTTCGGCCAGTGCCAGACTGCGGCGTGCGTTGCCTTGGCCGATATTCCGGTAGTACCCGTAACGTATTCCGCGTATCATGGAGGCGAGATTGCCGGCCGGCCTGTCGCCGACAATCAGCGAGGGCCGCAGTATCATGGCATCTGTGCCGTTTGCCGCGCACCACTGCGTAAGCAGATGTTCTGCCTCGATTTTGCTGAGGGCATAGACCGAACGGCCTTCGAGGGGGTGCTCCTCGGTAATTCCGCATCCGGTGTCGGCACCGTAAACAGATACCGAGCTCAGAAAGACGAAGGTGTGTGGCGCCCCCGTTGCCTCGAGTGCCCGGCA
>CAZETN010000035.1:0-9886 GCA_964514475.1 uncultured Bacteroides sp. | reverse complement strand
GGAATCAGCCCTATTTTTCTAATCTTCCCTAAAGTTTAGCGGACAGTAATAATATTTTTTGAACAAAATGCTGCTAAATTGTGTTAAAAAGACATATCCAACCTAATTCAGGCACAATATGGCAACCTCTTTTTCAAAATTCGTCAGGTCATTAAAGACACAGGTCACAATATTTCTAATCAGTTTTTATGCGCTTGGCATGCTCATGGAGGGATGCGGCAATGATAGCGTCTATGACGAGCTGCCGTCCAAAATAGCATCATTTGTAACGCAGTATTTTCCGAACTATGGTGTTCAGTCGTACAGCCAAAGCAGTGACGGCGAATATCATGTCAGGCTTAAGGACGGCCCGGGCATGACATTCGGCAACAATTATTCGTGGATTGTCATCAACGGATATGGACTTCCGTTGCCTCAGGTGCTGATGTTCAACGAGCTGCCGCCTGCGCTGTATATGTATCTGCAGGAGACTGAAAACACGGAAAACGTATTTTCGGTGGAGCGTAACGCTTTCACTTATACTCTGACTTTGCTTGATGAGACAGTCAGCTACGACACATCCACAAAACGCATCACTGTGGACACTACACCCAAAGACAACGGTTCCAGGGCATCTACAAGGCTACGCGCCTGAACCGCATGGTGGCGCCGAAAAGCGGAAAATTCAGGGAGAGCAGCGCGCCGTCGGGCGAAAAAGTAGCCGATGTTTCGTCGTCATAAATTTCCGTCCGGAACGCATCAGTCCATATAAGGTCGAAATTGTCGGGAAAAAGCGTGGAGGCCAGTGTCCCCTTGACAGAAAGCCCGGGCCATCGCTCTGCCGAGACTTCGGCGCCGGACAGATATATGATGTCATATTTGCCTGTACCGGGATTGCGGACAGTGGCCAGGCGGTATTTGCCTCCGGGGACAACTCTGCCTTCGGGCGTGTCCTGATCGAGATACTCCCACAGGCCCTCATAACCGTCGGTACTCAGCCTGAGGTATGAAAACAGAGTGTCGGCCGCTTCAAAGGGCGCCTTGATCAGCGGCACCAGTCCGACGATATCACTATTTCGGTGGAGTGCCGTATAGCGCGAAACGGGTCTGAAAATAATTCTGCTGTCCGGAATTCCCTTGAAAATCGCCATACCGCAAGTCTCGATATCCTTATCACCGGCCATCACGCGAACATTGCCGTCGGCACCCCGCATCAACCCTACCGCAAAGCAGTCGCTGTCGTAAACAACACGCACCTGCGTGCATGAGCTTCGCTGTCCCCGGAACACCGAAAACAGCGTCACCCGTGCCTCGCGGCGGTACATGTCGTTACCAGGCGCAAAACTTTCGACCTCGACGCCTGTATAGTCGGCACTGTCAATATAGTCCCACAGCAACTGCCAGCGGCGCCCGTCGCAACCGACATACACATTGGCCTGCGCGACTCCGGCCGGTGGAGCAGTGTCCAGAAGGACATCGTGCGCCGCCAAAGTCGTTAAATTCATTGCCAGGGCTGCAATCAGAGCCGATGTACGCATTTTGCCCATATTCAGGAAAGCAGGTTACGGACAGTGGCACACATGACGTCATCGGGCATGTCATATGGTAGGTAATGTATCGTAAATCCGCGTCTTTCCATACCCCTGAACCATGTCATCTGTCGTTTGGCAAATTGGTGTATAGCTGTCTCCAGTCCGCTGAACATTTCATCGTAGGAGAGACGGCCGGTGAGATACAGAGCCATAAACTTGTACTCAAGACCGTAGTATATCATCGTGTCGGCATCCACGCCACTCTCGAGCAGCCGACGGCCCTCGTCGAGCATGCCTGCGTCAAGACGTGCCTTCAGCCGTCGGGTTATGCGTTCGCGCCTGAGTTCGCGGGGGATATCAAGGCATACGGTGACATAGCTGTACTGCGATTTGCCCGACACGCCGCGGGCGCTGTCAGCCGCGGCCTGATTGCGGGCATAGTACGTCTCAATCTCAATCGCACGTATTGCCCGCTGCGCCGTATCCACGTCAGTCGTGTTATGCAGCTTCTTCATTGACGACAGAATTCGGGCAAGCTCGTCAAGCGACTTACCGCGCAGGCTCTGACGCAGCTCCTTGTTCTCGGGAACCTCCGGCAGTATTGTGCCGCGCGCGAGCAATTCGACGTACAGACCGGTGCCTCCGCATACAACGGGGAGCTGACCGCGCGAACTGATGTCGCCGATACATCTGCGCGCATCGCGAAGGTACTCATACAGATTATATCGGTAACCGGCCGGAACTACGTCAAGCATATGCACGGGAGTGTCGCCGTATTCGTCAAGGTCCTTTCCGGTGCCGATATCCATGCCGGTATATACCTGCCGCGAGTCGGCGCTGACAATCTCGCCTCCGAACTCCCTTGCCAGCATGACTGCCCTCGATGTCTTGCCGCACGCCGTAGGCCCGGTTACAATGAGCACCTTCTGTTCAGCGTTCATAAGGTATTGCGGGTAATCTTGCGCAAAAAACGGCGTATGTGGAACATCGGCTGGTCCTGATTATTGGAGGCGACGGACAGCCACACGGGGTCCTGATAATCCACTGTCCATTCGGGGAAGTCCCTGAGGCGGAATGTGGGCCTGTAATTCTTTATGGGATAGCGGCGGTAGCCGTTCTCATCATAAGTCTTCCATGCCATTGTGACCGTCAGAATACGGTTGATTTCGGCAGCCAGCGTACCCGTTATGCCGTGAAAATTCCACAGACGGCCTATCTGGTCGAGCGTGACCCATTCGCCATGAAGAGCGAAATTTCCAGGCAGTGGCTTGTCGGCATCCAGGATGACACCGTAATGGAATACATTGCTCTGTCCGTCAACGGTGAGGTTGTTGTAAAGCGGGCGGAGTCTGAATTCGGATACCCCGATGCCGGCAAGCCGGGCGAAATTATCGGCGGCCGCCTTGTCATCTACGGTTCCGGTATATGCCACTGTGGTAATGGCCGGAGTATCGGCAAGGACGTAGGCGTCAGCGCTGTCCGGTTCGCCGGTCTGCAGCAATACCTTGTCGCCATGTACAATCAGATAGCGCAATGTGGTGGCCGAACCTACCCCATGTTCGCTTGTCACACGCAGTGTGGAGATAAGGCTGTGGCATCGGGCGCCGGTATACAGAAGCGAAGCTACATATAGTGTCAGAGGCACGTATATAAAGAAGTACTTGTCGGCGCCGTTGTAATTGGCGTTGCTGTAAAACCCGAAGTAGTATATGCCGCAGGCAACGGACAGGACGAGCGACAGCCACATCATCAGGCGAATCTGAAAAGTGGCCTCGGAGTGGAAGATGCTGCCGGCAAACGAGTCTTCGGGACTGAAGCCGAAACGCATCTTACACTCGCGGCAGTAACGCGAATTGCCCTCGTTAACGGAGGCCACGGCCATCACCACGGTAGTGACCGGAAAAACAATCAGGCTCGCCACATAAGGGATTTCGGGGTTAAGCGTGTCCGGCGGAAACAGATTGTTCAGCAAAGGCGTAAAGCAGACCGCCAGACTTACAATCATGACAATGGCAGTCCAGACAAGCGCGGACGCTGTCAGCGAGGTGACGCGCACGCATGCCAGCAGACGGCGCTCGCGCAGGGGGAAGTTGTACGATTTCAGCAACCATGCCAGCGCCAGCACGAACAAAGGCAATATCTTATTGGAGATTATAACGTCGAGTACAACCGTAAGCATTATGGCTCCGAACGCCAGCAGCCATTCGCGCCAAAGTGTGTATACGCCCTTGATGCGGACATTGAGACGCTCGGCCGAGGTGGGGTTGTAGCGGTTGAACATATTTCTGTTGTTATCCATGTCTGTTATCTTTCAAGGCCGAAACTTCTGCTGAAGAAACGGTACATGTTAGCATAAACGACGGCGCGTGCGTTGCAGCCGTTTATGCTGTGGTTTTTGTTGGTGAACGACATCATGTCGAAAAGCACACCCGAAGTCTGCATGGCCGAGGCCATCTGCAGGCTGTTTACGGGATGCACATTGTCGTCGAGGGTTCCGTACATAATCAGCAGGTCAGCCGACATGGCCGCTGCCGCTCCGAGCGGAGCCGAGACCTTGTAGCCGTTGTCGTTCTGCTGAGGTGTCAGCATATACCGTTCGGCGTAAACGGTGTCATAATAGCGCCAGTCGGTAACGGGCGCCACGGCAACCGCCGCCGCGAAGGGATTGTCGGCACGGGTTACGCACATCAGGGTCTCATAGCCGCCGTAGCTCCAGCCGAACATGCCTATCCGCGAACTGTCGACACCGGGCAGCGCAGACAGGTACTTTGCGGCGTTAATCTGGTCGATGGTCTCGAAATGGCCCAGGTCTTTGTAAACCGAATACATAAACGCGGCACCGCGGTTTGCCGTGCCTCGGCCGTCAACACAGGCCACGATAAAGCCGTTGTCGGCAAAGAACTGCATCCAGCCCATCTCCCAGCTGTTGAGGACTGTCTGCGAACCGGGGCCGCTGTACTGCGTCATTATCAGCGGGTACTTGCGCGAGGGGTCGAAATTGCGGGGGCGCATAATCCAGGCATCAAGTTCGTAACCGTCCGAGGGCACCTTGATGAACTCTTTCTGAGGCATGCGCGAGTTTAGTTCCTGTCCGTAGGCACGGTTGTCGGCAAGCATCCGCAGTTCCTTGCCGGCGGCGGTGCGGAGCGAATACGAAGCGGGCTGCGTGGCGCTCTGGTACGATACGACAGCATACTGGCCGTCGGGCGAGAATGTGGTCCGGCTGGTGCCCGAAGTCTCGGATACGGGCGAGAGCAGCCCTTTTTTGGCGTCCAGGCGCTGTATCGTGCGGTCAAGCGGCGTGGGTGACGCCGTCTGCAGGTAATGGTTACCGGCCGCGTCGCTGCCGTAATAGGCGGTTACGTCGAAATCTCCGCTGGTAAGGGTGCGCACCAGCTGGCCGGCATATGAGTATTTGTATGCGTGCAGACGCCCGGTGCGGTTGCTGAGGACCACGAAGCCGTCGCGGCCATACGTTATGTTCTCATATGCCTCGACAGGTATCCATGCCTGGCTTTTTTCGGAGTACACCGACTTGCATACGGCGCTTGCCGGATTGACCGAGAATATCTCGTACTTGTTCTGGTCGCGGTTAAGTGTCGACACCATGAGCTGCGACGCCGAGGGGCCGAAATCGATACGCGGTATGTATTCGACCGTCTTGTCAGGCAGCGATATGTCTTTTGTCTTGCGGTTGTCCACGTCATAGCCGTGCAGGGTCACGGTGGAGTTCTTTTCGCCGGCAACGGGGTATTTGTATGACAGCTGGCCCGGATACAGGGCGTACTCCCCGAGTGCGGGACAGGTGCCCTCGTAAAGCGGCAATGTGTATACCGGCACCTGCGACTCGTCGAAGCGCAGATAGCAGAGCATCGTGTTGTCCGGCGCCCATGCCAGCGTCGAGGTTGTCGAAAACTCTTCCTCGTACACCCAGTCGGTGGCGCCGTTTATGATTTTACCGTATTCGCCGTCGGTTGTCACGGCCACCTCGGTATTGAAGTCTATTTTCTTTATATATATATTGTTTTCGGCCACAAAGGCCACCATGCGGCTGTCGGGCGAGAACACGGGTATCTGCTGACGGTCAAACCGGGTGCTCAGAGGACGCAGCAGACGCGAGTGGCTGTCGTATACGTAATACTGCGCCGTGTACGAGCGTCGGTAAATAGGGCTGACGTCGCGATATACCATGACCTTTGACGCGTCGGGACTGATTATAAATCCGTCCATCTGCGACAGAGTGGTCTCGCGGGTATTGCCCAGGTCAATGAGCACACCGGTTTTTTCGCCGGTCCGGATGTCGTATGTCTCGACCGAGCGGCCGTCGTCGCTGAGCATGGCATACTGCCTGCCGTCCGGAAGGTAGGTGAACTGAGGGGGCGTCTTCAGTGCCGAATTATATTTGAGATATACTTCCATGTCGGCTATCAGCTGATGGCCCGGAATTATGCGTGCGGCTGCCGGAGCGGCTGTGACAGCCATCGCGGCGAGCGATGCCGGTACAAGTATACTGAATTTCATTTTGGCTATAATATCTGATTGGTTTAGTCCATTAAGTAAATGTTTCAGAATAACGACAGTTGCGAGTCATCGCCTGAGGGGCGCTGGTGACGGCCCTTGTCGCGTGGTTTCTCCTCCCGTGCATTGCTGACGGCCGATGGCGAGACGAGCCAGTCGGTATCGCTCAGTATGTCGTCGAGGGGTGCCGGAGTAGAAACAAGCGAAGGAGCCTTAAGGTTCCGCGAATTTTCAAGACTCCGCGGCCGTTTGGTGTTGCGGCGGGGTTCGGGGGCCTCTCGCTCAGGCTTTTCCTGAGCCTGGCTCAGCTGAGCCTTCAGTGCTTCGGCCTCGCGGGCCATGCGTTGCATTTCGCCCTTCAGCTTTTCCATCTCCTCTTTGTGGACACGTTCGGTACGCGCCTGCATGTCGGTGTTGAGGCTCACGGTCTGCTGCAGTCCTTCAGCGCGTGCGTTGGCTTCGTCAAGCTGTTTTTTCAGCTCCGAAATCTCCGCGTCCTTGGCCTGTCTGAGCCGGTCGGCCGAGTTCTCCTGTCCCTGACGTACCTCGGCGCATGCCTGGTGCACGCGGCGTTTTGTCTCGGCTTCCATTTCGGCGCGCAACTTTTTCTCGGTCTCATCCCTGGCCGATTTTACGGCAGCGGCCACTATGGCGTCGAGGGCCCCGTCGCTGTCCGGCTGTGTCCGGGGCTGCTGGCGCAGTCTTAGCAATTCGGCCTTTGCGTCGTTGAGCTGGCCGCGCAGGGCATTGAGTTCGGCTTCGGCCTGCATGCTGTCGTTTCCCTTGACGTCGGCCACCTTGAGTTTGTTGACCAGGCTTTTGTTTTCGAGCTGAAACTGCTCGCGCTCGGCCTCGAGTGCGGCAATCTGGTTTTCGAGGTCGCGGTTGCGCTCAGTCAGGGCGCGGCGCTGGCGCTCGCTGCTCATCAGTTTCTGCTGCATTTCGTCGCGCACGGTAGTGTACTGGGGGTATCGGGCCTCCATCTCGCGTATGTTGGCCTGCAGTTTTGTCTTCTCCTGCTCGTAGTTGCGGCGGCACTGTGCCTCGGCGGCCGAACGCGAGGCGTCGACGGAGGCTTTCAGGTCTGCAGTCAGGCTGTCGTACAGCAGTCTGCGCTGTGCGGCGGGGTCGACCGACTTCTGCAGGAAATCGGGCAGCGCCTGGTTGAATACGGCTACGACATGCTCGAATATGGCGTCGGCCGAAGCGCTGTCGTTCTTCGGTATGATTACAGGCGACGGACGCGACATGCCGTTGACGCGGCGCTGCGACCTCAGGGCCGGCGATGCGGCGACGGGCTGCGTGGCGTCGGCCGTGTCATGCGTTGCTGATGCTGCCTCGGTGTCGTCGTCGGCAATATCCACGTCATCTATCTCGGCATCGAAGCCGAATGCCCGTTTTACTTTATCGAATACTCCCATGGCTGAGGTTTGTTTTTGAGTGATTATTCTGTTTCCCGGGGTTTCAGCACCACACCGATGCCCTTGCGTCCGTCTATGCCGATGCGCAGCGGCGTGCCGAAAGTGACCACGCGTATGTGCTCGCTCTCGTATCGCGCCGGACGGGCGTCAAGCCATTCGGTGTCATAGAAACCGCCTGATTTGTCGAATGGGTTTACCGTAAAGTACCCTACCCCGAACGAGGTAAGGTTCTGGAAGAAGTGGGTGCCCTGGCTCGGCTCGATACGGTAATTTCCCAGCGAGGCTTCCACTATCAGACGCGCGTTCGAGATGTCGGGCCACTTCACCGGTATGCCCAGCGCCGTATCGCTCGACCCCCACCGTCCGGGCCCCACAAGTATGTAGCAGCAGCCTTCGGCCACAAGGGTGGCGTTGAGCCTCTGCAGCTCGGCGGCTATCCGCGTGGTCTTGAGCGTGCTGAAGCTGTCCGGACGCACGTACACCACCGTACGGATGTCGTCAATGCTTCCGTGTCCCAGAGCCGTGTGGCTGCGCAGCAGCAGGTCTTTGTCCGGAGCGTTAAGCATCGAGTCCTCCACCATGTCCTTGCGGTCGATGATGGGCCTTATCTGCAGCCAGTATATATGTCCTTTGGGCGCCGAAGGCTGCCCGGGCCTGATGTCGATGTCGCCGGCAAACTCTATCTCGACGGGACGTCCCATGGCGCGCTGGCCGGTCTGAAGCATGAAGTCGACGGCTGGAGCAAGCGGAAAGACGCCGTCGCGCAGCACGTTGGCGAAAGTCACAACCCTGCGTCCGGGACCAATGTTGTTGTCCACCAGCATCTCGTTGCGGTAGTCGTACCGCGACACCATGTAGTCAAGCTCGTGGCCGCCGGCAAAGTCCTGCACGCTGCGCTTGACTATGTTGAAGCCGTCGTTGCAGCTGAAGGCGTCGCATACGCCGTCTTCGTTGAGCAGGGCGTCGACATGCGTCTGCGTGTCGCGCAGGGCAAGGTCGAGCGTGCTTGTCTGAAGCACCTTTTCGGGATAGCGCGGGCAAAAGCGCAGGGCCATGCCGCCGTCCACGATATATTTGCCCAGACCTATGGCCACCTGGGCCACGCCGTCCGACGCCTTTTCGTCGTTTATGGGATAATAGTTCAGCGAGCGGCCCACGCCCGAAAAACTCGGAAAATAGCAGTCACCGTGGCTGTGCCCCACCACCTCCTGTATTATCACCGCCATCTTCTCCTGGTCGATGACATTCGATGTCGCCGTCATGTATGCCTTTGAGTCGGCATAGAAAACCGAGGCATAGACGCCTTTTATGGCGTCCGAAAGCAGGGCGAACATACGGTCACGGTCGTTGCCGTGCGGTATCATGTATGTGGCGTAGATACCGGCGAAGGGCTGATAGTGCGAGTCCTCGAGCAGGCTTGACGAGCGCACCGCCAGCGGCCTGTCGATGACGTCGATGAGCGCGTACAGGTCGGCCACAAGCGACTGCGGAAGCTCGGCCTCCAGAAAATGATGCAGTATCACCTCGTCGGCGGCGTTGCTCAGCGCCACCCCGTACAGCCCGTTGTCGGCCATAAACTGGTCGAAGATGTCGGTACACAGCACTACTGTACGCGGTATGCTTATGGTGACTCCCTGAAAATCGTCGCACTCTTCCTTGTGCTTGATCACCGAGTCGATAAAGGCCAGTCCGCGCGCCTTGCCGCCCAGACTGCCCTGGCCGATGCGCGCGAAGTTGGAGTAATGGTCAAACCGCCCGCGTCTGAAGACGGCCACCACGCCGCGGTTCTTCATGCGCCGGTACCTGACGATAAGGTCGAACACAAGCTGACGCACCGCCGGCGCCTCGTCAAGGCTGCGGAAACGGTGCTGCTTCATGATTTCGGCAATCGGGAACATGGCGCGCGAGTACAGCCACCGCGATATGTCGTTGCGCGAGGCATGGTAGTAGAGCGATTCGTCCGGAATTTCGAAGATGTGCTTCTGCAGGTCGTTGAGCGATGACAGCCGCATTATCACCTGCCCGGTCTGAGGATTGCGTATGACAAAGTCGCCGAACCCGAAACTCTCCTTTATGGCCTCGCCAAGGTCCACGGACAACTTCTTCGAGTTCTTGTCGATAAAGATGCCGCCGAAGTCGCGCACACGCTCGGCGTTATGCACCTCGCTCGACTCGATTATTATGGGCAGGTACGGGTCGCGCCCGCGCAGCCACCTGGCAAGCGCTATGCCGGCATCGTGATCCTTGACGCCGCCGCGCCTGAACGATACGTCGCTGATTACGCCCAGCATGTTCTCCCTGTACTTCTCGTACAGCTGCTGGGCCTCCTCATAGTCGCGGGCAAGCACAACCTTGGGACGACCGCGCATGCGCAGCATCTGCTCGTGCTCGTTGAGGGCCTCGGTCGAGAACTCCCTCGACTGCTTGAGCAGAAAC